>JAHDBE010000354.1 GCA_020630555.1 Saprospiraceae bacterium | reverse complement strand
GTGGGGATACTAAGACAGAAACCGATTGAGTTTTTGAAGGGGTCGAGTGCGGAGTGAATGGAGCAGTGCAGAATTTGGGGATTAGTCTTGTAAGGTTAACAAAGAATTGAGGATTTCGTCTTTATGAACTAAACACAATTTGGATCGCAAAAGACATTCAATGATTAAATTTATAATGAATGCAAATTCAGCAATAGATTCTATTTGATCTAAAGCTAAACTTGGCAACCTCGAGTATTTATGCTTATTCATTGAAAATAAATATGCCCACAACTCTTCCCAATTTTTTGTATTAACTAATGCAAGTGATTGACTAATTATCTGTACTTTCGCTTCATCGTAATAAGATGTTCCCATTTTAGCTAAAAACGATAATAAGTACACTTCAAAATTAGTGTTCAGGCTATCAGACTCATGAGCAATTTCACCAAATACTTCTATTTTATCTATCTCTAAAAGGCAATCCATTATTAACGATCGACACATTTCTAGAGAATCTCTCATCATTCTATTTTCTATACCAAAACCTATTGATAAACTTCTATTGAATTCAGTTTCCAAAATTTCCTTAAGTTGTGGATCTAGAATTTGCACAAACTCGCATGAGCGAGATATAGCATTGTCTAAAGCATGTGAAGCAAGAAATATGTTTTCATAATTCGGTTCAATATAATCTTCATTGCCTGCCCGATCATGCATCCTCTTAGGATTGAAGCTCTCCCAATCAGTCACATCATACAAACAAACTATTTGTTCTTCCGTCAGACCGCTTTGCTCATAAAAAAAACCAGATCCATGAGATGAATAAATAAGATTTGAAGAATAAGACCACATCTCCATCCATGCAGCATCAATAGGAACTGGTTTATTGAGGAGATACTGCAAGACACGCAAATAAGAATACAATCTTTTTGCAAAATGCACTCTAGGTTGATCAATATACGTTTTCATTTCGTATATTGGGACAAATAATACCTGAATCACATGAGCAGAGCGCAATAACTCACGATAATCATCTAGCAATACCGCAAATAAATCCTGCAATTCATCTTCATTCGTCGTTAAATCAACTAGATAAAGCATTACCTCACGCCATTGCGCATTCCTGCCAAAATTAATGTCCGTGCCTGCAGAAGATATTTGCATTGAGATATATTCTGCTACAAAATATTCGTGAAAAGATAGATGCACGAACGAATAGATACCTTTTGCTCTTTCAACAAATAGTCCAGTTTGCGTACATATTTCAGTAAGTAGCCAATCAAGTTCTTTCACAGAAACATTTCTTTTAGTAACATGTAAATAAGACAGACCTATTTGTTTTTGCAACTTCCTTTGAGTCCATATAATTTGTCTGCTCTTGAAACTTCGAAAAGCAATATCAGCTATTAAACCAACCTTTTCTTGGAATGCTAAGTTTGCAAACAATCCTCCACGTCCATTATTCAGCCCCGCTCGACTGTTATCCCAGTTATCAAAAATATGCTGAACTGAATTACGATACACAAGGCCACGACTTAAAGATAGAGTTCCTTCCATCTCAAATCCCACACAAAGCATTGAAAGTAATAATGGATTGCGAATCAAGTCTAATTCCAAGTTATCCATAGATTTATAATCAGTCAGCTTTCTCCTAAAATCCATACTTCTTGACTTATCATTGCTAAACCAGTTTTCTATAAAAGAATCGACCTGATACTGATCAAATGGAGCAATCTCTAAGTAGCTAAAGTTCTTTAGATGTAGTTTCGTGGACGCTATACGGCTGGTAACAATAAATCTACAAAGATCATATTTCTGTGTAAAAGTCTTTATATCATGGTGAATAGCAGAACGTTTATTTCTTTCTTGAGGTAATTCATCCAACCCATCAATCAAAATAAACATTTTACCTTTTTCAAGCATATATTCTAAGAAAGACTGGATCTCATCTTTAGGAAAATTACAAATTTCAAACTGCTCAGCTACTAAGTCAATTAACTTCCAATCTGGATTAAGGTTTAAGTTTCTTAGTTCTACGAACACGGGCAGAAGGTCATGTGGCAGCTTATTGTCTAGTCCTGCCAAGAGTGCTTTTCGTAAAAGCGTAGTTTTTCCCGAACCTGGTTGACCTAAAACAAATAATTTTGGATGTTGTGACAAAATTTCACTTGCTGCTATCCGCTCTACTTGTTTCACTTGATGTCGTCCACGCTTCATAACAATTCTTTCAATTTCTGCTTTACTATAATTTTGTTCAGCCTCAGTCTTCGATATGAAGTGAAGGAATGTATAGATATCGCGAACATCAACTTGTTTGTCACGCGTGCCAATCGGGGAAATGACGCTGTGTAATCTTTCAGCCTTCTCGCGGTAAGCATCTGCCGCCCGAATCCAACGCGCTTGTTGCCACGTTTTCAGGCCAACAATATTTATCGCTGACTTAGTTTTGTCAACAATAAGATCTCCAAATGCTTTGATAAATAAATCGGCTAATGCGCTCATAATACGGGGCTTTTACAAAGGTTATTCCGTGAATTATAAACCAGACCTTTGGGCGATCTGTATGGCGCGTTATTGCAATTTACGTATATTTATAAGTGCGTCAACGGCAATATACACCCCTTCCCCGTCATTATTCTTTGGGTGAACACCG
>JAHDBE010000353.1 GCA_020630555.1 Saprospiraceae bacterium | reverse complement strand
TGGCTGGGATGGTACCTTTAAAGGTGAACCACTGAACCCAGGAATTTTTGCTTATTTAATCGAGGTACAATTTGTTGATCGTGTAGAGAAGTTTACTGGGGATGTTTTGTTGTTGGAGTAAAAGTTCGTTCATTTATAGGACGTATTAAATACCTGATTAAGTTTTGGTATTTTAAGATGACCATTTTATTTAAATACAAGCAATTTATGAAACTAAACTTGCTCATGTTTATTCTTTTTTTTGGTTTAATGATCCCTTTAGAATCGAATGCCCAAAAAAAGAGAAAAACGAATAAACCATCATTCTCAAATATTGGAATTACATTGAATGTTGGTTCTTTAATTCAAGGCCCAGATAGTCAAAAGAGAATAAAAGATCGTTTCGGATTAGGAATCTATAAAGAAGTAAAAAATAAATGGATAATAAACCTGGAATTAAGCTACGCCAGATATGATAAAACAGTAACTTTCGCTGAATATCTTCAAGAAGATAAATCATTTAAAATAAACCTTGGGAAAAGGTTTTTTAAATACATTAAAATATTGCCTTACGTCTCATACTTGAATCGGAATTTTGATGTACGACCTTTTGTTTACCCTACTCAAGAATATATTGATAATGTTGTAAAATTAGGTTCAGATATTCAAGTTGAATTAGATATTGGGTCCAGGTTTTCAATTGGATTAGGAATGGATAACACCTTAATTGAATTTGGCCATTACAAACATACCAATAGGAGCCCAATTATTCCGGTAAGTCAACAAACCACATCAACCTGGGAAAACACTTTTTTAGGTAAGGAATCTTATGCTTATTTATTCATTTCATATAAGATTAAATAGTGATTTCATTTACCAGAATATAATTATTCTTTCAAGTCATTTATTATCGTCTGTTTGTCAGCAATAAATATCCACAAGCGAAAGTGCGTTTAGTCGAAGACTAAAAGAAGGAGTTAATTTTCTCCAAGAAGTATTTATTAATTACTAAGATATAGAAGCGTGAGCCATGTCAGTAGATGTGGGTGAGGGTGCCAGCACGAGTAGCCTAGCGTTTCTACTGACTAGTTTTTTACATCCCGCCCGCAAGATTTACTTGCGGCTCCCTCCTTCAGAGGAGCCCATCCTCTGTTTTCGCAAAACCAGTCGGTCGTGTTTTTTTGTATAAAAAAATGAACAAATCAAATAGAGAAATGAAACTCTATAAAATGTTTACACCACATTTGCCGAAAGGCAATAAAAAAGTAGAGTTTAATTAGATAATCTTTATTTTTAACCGCGAAATCCTCAAACATATCTTTTACTTGCTACGATTGAATGGCTTATGGCCCTATTATTTTATTTAATGAATCAATAGCGAATCATGAAACAATTTATTCTTGCCCTTATGATGTCAGTCCCATTAATTATGGATGGTCAGATCGACCTTAAATATCAAACTCCTCATCAAGACATAATGGTCTTAGCAGATGCCCCCATGGCTCCGGCGATTAGGATTAACAGTGAAGGAACACATGCCGTCTTAATGTACCGAAGTAACTTTAAGTCCATTGAGGAATTATCAGAAACAGAACTTCGTCTTGCAGGTTTACGTATAAATCCACAAACGAATATTTCAAGTAGAGCACGATACTATTACTCTATGAAAGTATTGGACATTGCCACTCAAAAGGAATTTGAGGTATCTGGACTTCCGTCCAATGCTAGACTAACCAACTTTAGTTGGTCCCACGATCAAAACAAAATGGCATTCACCAACACCGTAACGGAGGGTGTTGAGTTGTGGGTATTAGATGTACCTTCTAGAACGGTCAAGAAATTAACGGATGCTCGTATCAATGCGAACATGGGCGATGCGATCAATTGGTCAAAAGGTGATCAATCCATTTTAGTTACCATGTTACCAGAAGACAGAACACCACTGATTGATGCAAAAACAAGCGTGCCCACTGGCCCTACCATTTCTGTCAATGAAGGACAAAAAGCACAGAACAGAACCTATCAGGATTTATTAAAGAACAAAACAGATGAGGCCAATTTCAAACAATTGGCGATGTCAGAAATTTGGACGGTGGGACTTGATGGGAGCATGAGCCAATGGAAAGAAAAAGCCATGTATAGTGATATCAGTACTTCTCCCGATGGTAATTATATCATGGTGGAGACAGTACACGAACCATTTTCGTATATCGTCCCTTACTACAGATTCCCTTCGACGACAACTGTCTATACCAAGGAAGGAAAGTTGATTAGTGAAGTGCTTAAAACCCCTTTATTGGAAGAATTACCAAAAGGTTTTATGGCGGTGAGAAATGGTCCGAGAAATTTAAGATGGAGAGCGGATAAACCGGCTACACTTTATTGGGCTGAGGCACTGGATAAAGGAGACCCTTCCAATGAGGTGGTATATAGAGATGCGGTGTATCAACAAGATGCACCTTTCTTGGAGCCGAAAAGATTGCTGGTTAAAACAAAAGAAAGATATAATTCAATAGAGTGGGGTACGGATAACTTTGCCGTCTGCTATAACTATTGGTGGAATTCTAGAAACTTAAGAACCGAATTTTTTAATCCTTCGGATAACTCAGTAGAACCGACAGTGTTTAATGAAAGAAACTACCAAGATCAATACAGCGATCCTGGAAAT
>JAHDBE010000352.1 GCA_020630555.1 Saprospiraceae bacterium | reverse complement strand
AACTTTACTATTCAGAATACCAATAGTGAGTTAAAACGTATGTTCCGTGAAGTTTTTGATGAATATGATCAAATGCAGCAACGTTATGATCACGATACGGATCATTCTACCGTTATAGAAGAACAGAAAAAATGGAATAAAATCATCCAACATGAGTTAGATTTACTCAAAGCTTATGAAGGGGATTATGTAACGATTCAGTTTAGGTAGTAGTCTTCATACCATAAAAAAAGCCCAAGTAGCAATAAACTACTTGGGCTTTTTTTATTTGTAACAATGACATTTTTTGCAAAGAATCTGATTAAAATACTACTTCAAATATTGATCTAGCCATTCAAAAAAGACTCTTTGCCATAGAATGCCATTTTGAGGTTTTTGCACCCAGTGTCCTTCATCAGGAAAATAAAGGAATCGGCTTGGGATTCCTTGTAGTTGAGCAGCTTGGAAAGCTTGCATTCCCTCTCCTATTGGCACTCTAAAATCTTTTTCATTATGAATAACTAACATTGGTGTGTCCCAATTTTTCACGTATTGATGTGGGGAATATTTGCGATAGCTTTCTGCTAATGACTTATCCCAATAAGGGCCTTTCAAATCAAAATTGGCAAAGAACATTTCTTCCGTTGTACCATACCAACTTTCTAAATTAAATAAACCACAGTGAGAGATAAAGGTCTTAAATCTTTTATCATGATTTCCTGCCAACCAATATACAGAATAACCACCATAACTTGCTCCGACGGCACCAAGTCTGTTTTCATCTATATAAGGTTCTTTTTTAGCATCATCAATCGCACTGAGATAATCCTTCATGGCTTGACCTCCCCAATCTCCACTAATTTGATCGTTCCATTCGCGACCAAAACTGGGTAAACCTCTTCTGTTTGGTGCTACAATGATATAATCATTTGCTGCCATCATTTGAAAATTCCAGCGGTATGACCAAAATTGACTCACAGCTGATTGTGGACCTCCTTGACAATAGAGTAAAGTGGGGTATTTTTTCTTTGGATCAAAATCGGGAGGGAAAATCATCCAAGTCAACATGTCTTTTCCATCTGTCGTTTTCACCCATCTTTCTTTCACTAAGCCCATCTTGATTTTGCTCAATTTTTCTTTATTGATACTCGTTAATGCCTTTGCTGTTCCATACTGAGGATTGACTAAATATAGGTCATGTGGTGTAGACATAGATGCGCGACTAGCAACAATACCTGCTTTCGTTGGAATAAACCCATAATAATTATGTACCCCTCTTGTAATTTGTTTGACTTCTTTAGATCCAACATTAATGGAGAATAATTGATAGGTTGCTTTTACACCTCCTGAACAATAAATTGTTTTTCCATCCGCTGACCATTGAGGATGATTGAGGGCATAGTCTAGACCTTTTGTTAATTCAACTTTATCCCCTCCTTTTAAATTACAAATAAATACTCGATTGCGATCAGATTCGAATCCCTCTCTCTCCATACTATTCCAAGTGATCATTTTACTGTCGGGAGAAAAAACAGGATCGATGTCATACCCGTTCATGCCTTCTGTCAGATTAGTGGTCTTGCCTGTAGAGATATTGTAGAGATAAAGATCCGTATTAGTACTTTTCGCCCATTCTTTTCCACTCTTCTTTTTGCAAGTATAGGCGATATGTTGACCATCTGGCGACCAAGCGATTTGTTCCATTCCTCCAAAAGGATTTACTGGAGAGTCATAAGCTTCTCCCATGATATTAACTGGTCGACCTTTGATTGTACCATTTTCATAAGGCACAAAAAAGATGTTACTATATTTATAATCATGCCATCCTTTCCAATGACGATACATGAGGTCATCTATAATTCGTCCATCGGTTAAAGGAAGGTCTTCGTAAATTTCATTAGGAGCTTTATCATATTGTACATCTTGAATGAATAGAATATGTTTGCCTGTTGGAGCGTAAGCAAAACCATTCATTTCTATTTCGGCTACTTTTCGATTGTCTGTACCATCTTCTTTGATTTCATACAAGCCATCTTCTCCGAGATAAGCAATTCGTCCATTTTGGATAAAACGAGCATTACCTCCATAGGTTTTGAGTAATTGTTGAGGTGGAGCGTCTTTATTTACCTTGAGGTAAAGGGCAGAGTTACCTTTATTAGTTTTTTTATCATAATGACGAACGCCATACAATACTTTTCCATCAGGAGCAGCATCTTCTAGAGAGACCCTTCCGAGTTCCCAAAGCAGTTCAGGTGTCAAGCGATCACTTTGTGCCGTTAAGGTTGTTGTAAGTGTTAATAAGATCAGTAAAAGGAGTTGTTTTAACATAGTCATTTTTTGTTTTCAAAGATAAGGAATGTGTTTAGTTTTAATAAGATATTCAAACAAAAGTTTGGGTAGTGTGTAGATAAACAGCTTTCTATTTCTAAAGGTTTTTTAGAATCATATTTTTTACTATTTTACATCAAACAAACTGGGAAACCGTGCAATTTACAAAAGCTATTCTTCATTACGACGATCATAGGCAAGATTTACCGCTCAATAAAATGACTTTTTTCGATGAGCTTTATGTAGATTTTAAAGTTATAGAAGAAAAAGATTATCAGCGTATTCAGTTGACTATACATCCGAAGCAACCTATCGTGATTCGGAAAATGGAATTAGAAATTGACCAATCTTAC
>JAHDBE010000351.1 GCA_020630555.1 Saprospiraceae bacterium | reverse complement strand
GACAAATCTTTAGAAATGGATCCACCGATTAGACCTAATCCTATGGTAACTACTTCTAACATATTGCTTTTATTTTTTCATACGCTTTCGCGAATGTTTCTTGACTTGAGCACAAGGAGATCCTCAAATGGTTTTCACCTCGATTTCCAAAAATAAATCCAGGGGTCATAAAGACACCTGTTTCTTTTAATACCTTATCCGACCAGAATACACCACTATGTGAAGGCACTTGACCCCATAAGAACATGCCTACTTGATCTTGACGATAACTCACGTTAAGGGCGCCATAAATTTTTTCGACCCATTGGCGCCTTTCGCCGTACTCTTGATTCAACTTAGAAAACCAATCGCTGCAAATATTATTTAAACATTCGGCGGCCGCGAGTTGAACAGGTTTAAACATTCCAGAATCAATGTTGCTTTTAACCTTCAAAATCTTATCGATGTATTCAGGATGTCCTTGGATAGAACCCACCCGCCAACCTGCCATGTTAAAGCTTTTACTCATCGAAAATAATTCGAGGCAATGCGTACGTTCTGGATCGTATTTTAAAATACTTTGATAGTCTTCATTTAAAATAAAGGCGTAAGGATTGTCATGGCATAAAAGGATATCATGTTTTTTGGCGAAAGCCACAAGTTTCTTTAAAAAACTATCCGAAGCCTTAGTCCCAGTCGGCATGTGCGGGAAATTAATCCACATCATTTTGACGGAAATCAGATCCAAACTTTCTAACTCATCGAGATGGATGGGATTGTTTGGGTCTGTATGAATTTCATACTCTAAAACTTCACCACCTACCATTTTGGTTTGTGTCGAATAACTGGGATATCCTGGATTAGGAATGAGGACCTTGTCACCTGGATTTAAAAAAGCCATGGAGCTATGAAAGATGCCTTCTTTCGAACCAATAAGGGGGAGAATATCCGTATTTGGATTTAATGTGACCTCAAAAAAGCGCGTATAAAAATTAGCGATGCCTTCACGTAATTCAGGAATGCCCTGATAGCTTTGATATTTATGTGCGTTACTATCGGTCAGTGATTCTATGAGACGGCTAGTGGCGATCTCGGGAGCGGCTTGGTCAGGACTGCCGATACCTAAATTTATGACCTCAATACCCGACTCTCTCATCTGATCCAGTTCGGCTAATTTATTAGCGAAGTAATACGCTTTTTGCTCTTTAAATCGATTTGCCCCTTCTATCATATGCGTTCTTTTTCAGACATGATGTAATCTTGAATAGTGCGACCTTCATAAATACCTAGTTCGCCATAACTCATACAGAGCTTTTTAAATTCTGATTTTGACTTTTCATACAACTCTAAATTTTCAAACTCTAGATCAAGATGAAAAAAGTAGGTACCAGGATTTTCCATAACGGGATAGGAGTGGATCTGACTTAAGTTGATGTCAGAGTTTCCAATTTTTGAAAGCAATTTTGATAAGCTTCCCGGGGTGTGATCTAATGTACACCAGATAGAGGCTTTATTGGCTCTAGGCCAAAGTTTTGGTTCGCGTGAAACCAGAAAAAACCGTGTATAGTTGTAATCCTGATCTTGAATATTTGATTGAAGAATATGAAGTTCATTTTGTTCAGCAGCAAGATGACTAGCAATAGCGGCCACACCTTCGAGATTGCTTTCTCGAATTTGAATGGCTGATAAGGCCGTGTCTTCGGTTTCTTCAATTTTTACATGATCTAGTGTGTTTAAGAACTTGTAGCATTGACGAATGGCCATGGGATGAGATCGGATTAAACGAATATCATTTAATGCCTGATTGGGTAGGGCCATGAGTTGGTGTTCGATTTTTAAATAGCACTCACCAATCACGTGTACATTATAATTTCGCAATAAATTGTAATTCTGCAAAATGGTCCCAGCAATAGAATTTTCTATAGCAATAACGGCATAATCACCAATCCCGGAATTTTGAAACCGTCGAATCTGGGATTCAAAAGATTCCGCGAAAATGACTTCGTTATCCAACCCTAGCAACTGTCTCGCTGCCTGGTCGTGGAATGAACCTTTATAGCCTTGTATGATTGCGCTCTTCATTTTTCTACATAAAAAAAGGTCCGATGAAACACCGGACCTCATTATATATTTGTACAAACAATTACTTAAAGTCCAGGCTTCTCCTTGTAATACCAGAACCAATATGTATTGTTATATAATTTTGTCATGTAACAAACTTAGTTGTTTCGAATCATAAGGTCAAAAAATAATCTAAATAAATATCGCCTCACGAAAAACATATAGCGTTTATGTCGTCGAACTCAGCAAGTCTGTTTTTGACGAAAGTCGAAAATTCAGAGAAGCGAACATTCAGTACAATGGCGCCTTGGAATGTCTCTATGTAGGGATGACTAGTCAGTCTCCCGAACTTCGATTTAAAAAGCACAAAACTGGATATCGAACGAAGAAAGGACATAAAATCTCCTCGAATATTGTAGAGAAATATGGACTATATCTACGACCAAGCCTTTACGAACACCTTAATCCAATGACAAGAGACGAAGCATTAAAAATGGAAAAACAATTGTCCCTAGAGTTACGACGAAAAGGGTATGGCGTGTGGTTTAACTAGTCTCGTCCTTTACCAAATTCAATCTTAATTCGTCTAACTGCTCTTGATCCACCGGACTTGGCGCATCGATCAT
>JAHDBE010000350.1 GCA_020630555.1 Saprospiraceae bacterium | reverse complement strand
AAGTTGTCCTACTTGCTTAGAGACCTATGTAATTCCTGAAAATTCTACTGATTATGTTTTGACTTTGACTGACGTCAACGGATGTAGCGTAAGCGCTTCACTGGCGATTGCGATTGAAGATTTTACGGATATATATATGCCGAATGTTTTCTCTCCAAACCGAGACGGTCAAAATGATAATTTCAGGCCACACTTTAATCCAGACACAAATTTCACTGAAATGTCATTCTCCATTTTTGATCGATGGGGTAACCGAATTTATTTCAGTGAAGACTTAAATGAGATTAGTGCAAATGGATGGGACGGACGATTTAAAAATAAAGAGTTAAATCCTGGAGTATTTGTTTATATGTTAGAATATAAAATTGCTGATCGTGAGCTACAAATTCTTAAGGGAGATGTAACCTTGGTTAGATAAGATAAAGCCTTTTTATTCGCAAATTAGGGTCACTTCCTTTATGGGAGTGGCCTTTTTTAATTTTAGGGTATATACCAGTATGGGTAAAACTTTAAAACTTGGTATTAAATCTTGGTCTTCTCAAGATAAGCCTAGGGAGAAAATTATAAATGGAGGTATTAAAAATCTAACAGATACAGAATTAATTGCTGTTTTATTTGGCTCGGGGGCCAAAGGGATATCAGTCATTGAATTATCTAGAAACCTACTTCATCTTCACGAGAATAATCTTTCTAAATTATCCAGAGCGGGCTTTCGAGATTTGTTAAAAATAAATGGAATTGGCCATGCTAAAGCCAGCATTATATTAAGTGTTTTCGAATTAGCGCGTCGTATAAACGCTAATCTTGATGACATCAATACCACAACCATTCGCGAAAGCGCAGAAGCCTATCGACTTATGTCTTCCGAGCTTACAGATTTATTACACGAAGAATTTTGGATTGTTTTATTAAATCGCGCAAACCGTGTTATCCAGAAAGTGAAGATTAGTTCAGGCGGTGTATCTGGGACCGTAGTGGACACAAAATTAATTATGAAACACGCCATTCAGAGCACGGCTTCCTCGATTATTTTGTATCACAATCATCCTTCAGGTAATCTAAAACCAAGTCAAGAGGATATACGAGTCACCGCAAAATTGGCGGAAGCCGGAAAAGTCATGGACATCAAGATCTTAGATCATATCATCATTGGCGATAAATCATACTACTCTTTTTTGGATGAAGGTTTGATTTAATCCGATCAAAAAGAGTACTTAGCGAACAATGATCCTCTTAAATGGTTTAACTTGCACTTGTGAGTACTAAAGACCAATCTTTTCTGGATTTTGAGGTGTTGAGTCGGATTTTGGCATTAGCCAAACCGATCAAGTGGCTTTTTATTTCTACAGTTCTTCTAGGCGTGATCATTGCACCGGTCAATGTGCTTCGGCCCTATCTTGTAAATGTCATGGTCGACGACTATGTCATGGTTAATGACCTCGCAGGTCTTCGTATTATGGGGTTTTGGTATATCGGAGCTGTTTTAATAAATGTCATCCTACGATATTTCTTTATATACTCCTCTGCCTTAGTAGGCAATTCAATCGTCAAAGACTTTAGGGTTAAAGTTTTTAATCACCTCACTAAACTTAAATTGAATTTCTTTGATAGGACCCCGATAGGTACGGCCACAACTCGGACTATCAATGATATTGAAGCAATAAATACCACATTCTCTCAAGGAATTTTAACGATCGTTGCAGACTTGTTATCGATTTTTGTTGTCCTTGGAATGATGTTTTATACGGACTGGCGATTAGCTCTAATTTGTTTATTGATTTTACCACCATTAGTTTTTGCGACGTATATATTTAAAGAAAAAGTCAAAGAAGCCTATCAGGTAGTTCGTAATCAGATCTCTAAAATGAATGCATTTTTACAAGAGCGCATTACAGGAATGAGAGTCGTCCAAATGTTTGGTGCTGAGAGCCAAGAGATGGAGAAGTTTAAAACGATAAACCGAAGCTACACGCAGGCCAACTTAAATTCGATATTCTATTATGCCATATTTTTTCCTGTAGTCGAATTGATAACAGCAGTTTCTTTAGCGTTACTCGTATGGTGGGGTGCCAAAAGTTATTTTCAGGGGACCGTGAGCTTTGGAGCATTGGTGGCTTTTCCAATTTACCTTAGTATGCTGGTTAGACCCATGAGAATGTTAGCGGATAAATTTAATACGCTCCAGATGGGACTAGTCGCTGCAGA
The DNA here is from genome assembly GCA_020630555.1 of Saprospiraceae bacterium. Lineage (GTDB taxonomy): Bacteria > Bacteroidota > Bacteroidia > Chitinophagales > Saprospiraceae > JAHDCZ01. The sequence goes on along the minus strand of JAHDBE010000350.1, from coordinate 463 downwards.
TCGCGTTTTTAAAATTCTTGATAACGAAAAATCAGTCTCAAACTATGGGACTCATGAGTCAGATAAAATTAAAGGCTCGGTAAAATTTGATGCTGTAAATTTTGCATACGATGGTGAAAATAAAGTCATTGATGATTTGAGTTTTACTATCAAACCAGGAGAAACTTTAGCCGTTGTAGGAAGTACAGGATCTGGTAAGACAACAATCATAAACTTACTGAATAGATTTTATGAAATTCAATCAGGAGATATTCTCATAGATGATCTTTCTATAAAGAAATATGAAGTAAATGCGCTTAGAAAGCGGATGTCTATGGTACTTCAAGATGTATTTCTTTTTAATGGGACAGTGTATGAAAACATTACTCTCAAGGATGACAGCATTACAAGGGAGCAAGTGATTGATGCGGCTAAAATGATAGGGGCGCATGAGTTTATTGAAAATATGCCTGACACCTATGAT
>JAHDBE010000040.1 GCA_020630555.1 Saprospiraceae bacterium | reverse complement strand
TTCGGGAGCTACACCTATTTTATTCTCTTCATCTTCACCTACCATTGTACCCATTGTGTGTGATCCGTGTCCATGATCATCACAAGGAATATCCAAATCCAATCCGCAAGGATTATTTTCTGGTTCTACTATACTATCATTATGTAATGGGCTAATTTCATGAATGGCATCGTGCCAGTTATAATTATGATCAGACCCACTTTCATCATAGCCTCTATACATGGGTTGGATTAACGCGTTTTCCCAATCAAATCCTGTGTCTTGACCACCCACAACTGCACCCTGACCTCGTATTCCCATAGACCACACAGAGTCTGCCTGAATTTTAAGAATACCCCATTCTGGATCGCCCATTCGTAGATCTATAGATGGTTCTTCCACAATTGGTTCTTCTATATAAATATCAAAATTCGCACTGACATTACGCACTTCATATCTTTCCGCTAGCCATTTTAATAATGACTTATCCCCTTTTACACGAATGGCATTACTAACATAAAAGGATTGATAAAAACTATTTCGTTCTTCGAGAGCAATTAGGATATCATGTTGAGTCCTCTGAGCATGCTGGACGAGTTTAGAGTAAACAAAATTAGCTTTATCCACTTTATTCATTCGCTTTCGCGAAAAACGAAGGTCAGCTTGATCCAGTAAAAGGATAAAATCAAAGTTAGCTTTATCCTTAGTGATTTCATTCTTGAGCTTTAAATCTAATTTATCTGTCCAATTGGTTTGACAATCGCTATTAGTGGCTAAAGTCATGAAACTAATTAGAATAACAAAAACGTTGAAAAAGCGCATAAAGACTGTTTTGTATAAAATTACAATGTATTCTTGGCTTGGGCTTCACTAAAAATGTCATCACTAAGCATTTTTCGACATTCCTGACTTCATTTACATTGATAGTAAAAGTAAATATGTATATATATTTGTGTTCTTTTAATTGATGATCCATGGCTAAAACAGAAAAAACACGGTATACCGATAAAGAATTGGAGGAATTCAAAGTATTAATCGAAGAGAAAATTGTAAAAGCTCAGGAACAATTACAATTTTATAAAGATCAATTAAAAGAAAGGGCTGATAATCCCGAAGCCAAAATGAAAGGACTGGATGATAGTTTAGGATCCGTGGAAACTGAAAATTTAATTATCCTTTCTTCACGCCAACAAAAACTTATACAGCATCTTCAAAATGCTCTGTTAAGAATTCAAAACAAGGTTTACGGGATATGTCGGGAAACAGGAAAATTGATTTCAAAAGAGAGACTTCGTGCTGTACCCCATGCCACATTGAGTATTGATGCGAAGCAAAGTTCGGGTCGTCGTTAATCTCCCATTCGTCGAATTGATTCGAAAATAGGAGACATATTTTTATATTTTTGCCGTCCATCTATCACACATGGCCAAGAGAAGTTACACTATACTATTCATAATTATTGCCGTATTGATTTTAGATCAATGGCTTAAAATTTATGTGAAAACGAGTTTTAACTTAAATGAAGGATTTAATATTCTTGGTTGGGAGCGAGCGAAAATTCAATTTATCGAAAACAAAGGCATGGCCTTTGGAATCGAGCTTGGCGGATATTATGGAAAACTATTACTAAGCGTTTTCCGAATTTTCATGATCGGATTTTTAATTTATCTGATTCGGTCCTTAGTGAAAACGAAAGAGGCCATGGGTCTTTTGGTTTGTTTTGCACTAATATTGGCCGGTGCTATAGGCAATATGATCGACAGTGCGTTCTACGGTATGCTATTTTCGGCCTCTACATTTCATGGACCTGTGGCAGAGTTTTTACCAGAAGGGGGAGGTTATGCAGGTTTTTTACATGGAAATGTGGTAGATATGTTCCATTTCCCATTGATTGAATCACGTTTTCCTGATTGGTTTCCTTTTTGGGGGGGTGAGAGGTTTGAATTCTTCAGACCAATATTTAATATAGCTGATGCCTCTATCTCGACAGGAGTTATAGCTATACTTTTATTTTATCGTAGGTTCTTCAAATCTGATGAAGAGAACAAAAAAACCCCTTCTGTTGAGGAGAAAGGGTCAATTTCTTTATAGGTTTTAAGGATTTACTTTCCTAAAAAGTTATTCACAGCTTTTACAGCCCTGTGTACAATATCATAATTGATGTTGTATCTCATGAATTTACCTTCTTTTTCACCATGGACTACGCCTGCTATCTTAAGAATTTTGAGATGTTGTGATGTGATTGATTGCTCAATCTGCAGCGTTTTGTAAATCTTGTTGACGTTGATCGTACCGTGAGCATCGATGAATTCAAGAATTTTCAATCGTAGCGGGTGTGCCAAAGCCCTCATCAGTTCGGAAGACACGTGCAGCTTCTCGTTGTTGAAAGTAACCTTAGTCCTTTTCATTAGTTTTCTTATTTCCTATTTTGATTGCGACCTTAGGAACAAAAATACCAATAATTTTATTATATCAAAGAATAACATTAAGAAAAAATGTTATTTGTAACTCCTTGATATAATAAAACTAATCGGTTAAGTAAACTTACTAGACTTATACAGGTTGTTTTTCTTATAACTTTCTCTAAATCAGTGGATTTAAGTTTTGTTCGTTTAAGTGTTGATTAACCAGCTAATTCTTCAACTAACTGAGAAATCTGACCTAATCTCTCTTTATCCAGCGAGTAGTATATGAATTTACCCTGACGTTCAGTAAAAACAACTCCTGCTCTTCTTAATATGGCAAGGTGTTGGGAAGCTACTGACTGCTCTAATCTTAACTTGATGTAGATATCAGTCACGGTCATCGTATCGCTATCTTCTAGCAAGTCGATAATTCTTTGTCGCAATTTGTGATTCACTGCTCTCAAGACTAAAACTGCCTTTCTTAAGTCAGCGTAATCCAATTGTACTTCCTTTCCGCCCTTTTTAAGAATAACAGTTTCGTTTTTCTTGTTTCTCATAGGAAATATTTTGAATGTTCATGGATACGTATAAGGATTAAACCAAAACTGTACCAACTTTTGAACTATTCTGAATAAAGGGTAAAATTTGTTTTCAAATAAATAAATTCTCTATGTATACTAACCTGATTTAGTGATATTTAGTTCTACAGGTTTAAAGAATTTTTTTTGCCGTAGTGATGTTCGGTGGCTTTAAATATTGTGGAGAAATGTAGGCAGTGTCCTTGAATTCATTTTTTAGATACTCTTGATAGCCTAATTCACACATGGCTTTAGCGCTTGTGCGTGTATTTCCAAGGCTAATTCTATCACTTTCTAGAAGATCTAATGCTTTTTTTGCACCATTTCCACATAAAATAAGATTCTTTGTCTTTAGGTATTCTCCAAAGCTTCTCTCGGTAATAATATGGGAAAATGGCCCAGCTAATTGTTTTTTGTTAGATCCTTCGTATACAGAGGTATACACTTCCATTCTTCGAGCATCTATCATAGGAACAATAAAGTGATCTGGCTGATCTCCCTCCTGAAATGCTAGAATCTCTAAACTATCTAAGGCAATCAAGGGAATGCCCTGAGCATAACAAATGCCTTTAGCCGTGCTTAACCCTACTCTTAGACCAGTATAAGATCCAGGGCCAATACTGACACATACAGCATTTAAATCAGAATAAGTCAATCTATTCTCTTGAATTATATCATTTATATATACACTTAATAGAGAAGAGTGGCTTCTTGGTTGATCTGTTTCTTTCAGGGCGATGCAATCTCCATGCTTTGCGAGAGCTACTGAACACCACTCTGTAGAGGATTCTATATGTATAATGTATACAGACAATTATACTTGCTTTAAAAGGGCTTTGTATTCCGCGGGACTATTAAGGATTTGTACTGCCCTTTCTACTTCAGGATCTCCTAGAAGTTCTTGTTTCTTCTTACCTCTTTGGTAGTAATATCGCGTGACAATCTCTGACATTATTCGACGCTTCAATGTCGTCTCGTGCTCGACAAATCCATTTAAATAATGCGCCTTTACTTTCGCTCTAATAGATTCTATATCTGCAGAAATTCCTTGAATATCAGATTCTTTAGAAATCGTCTCCACTTCCTTTAGCTTTTTCTCTAGTGGCCCATCAACCCTCTCTAGTTTATCTTTGGCGAAAGCCACAAACTCTGAATAAGAGTCATATACAAATTCTCCCGCTGGAGGAATAGAATCATATTTTGCACAAAAAGTATTTATGTACTCAAACAATATATTCTCCTCTTCAAGAACTTTCATCAAAGCCAATTTGTCTTCATCTTCCATGATAATATCGGGAGTCACCCCTCCACCATCTAGCACAGGTCGCTTATTTCTAGTATAAAAGGTGTTGCGATCTGCATCGGCTATATCCTTAGGTTCTCCGTTTTCGTAATCCACACTTTGAATACATCTTCCACTAGGGATATAATATTTGCTCGTAGTCACTTTTACTCGAGATTGATATCCCACTTCCATGGTGTTCTGAACAAGCCCCTTACCATATGATCTCTGCCCTATTAATACACCACGATCTAAATCTTGAATTGTTCCTGAAACAATTTCAGATGCTGAGGCCGATCTTTTGTCTATTAGAACCGCCAATGGTATCTCTAAATCGATTGGAACTCCCATCGTTTTAAAGTATTGATCCCTTTCTCGCACTTTGCCTTTGGTACTTACAATTTCTTCACCCTGGTTTATGAAAATATTAGAAACGGCGATGGCCTCACGTAACAATCCTCCACCATTTTGACGTAAGTCAAGAATGACTCCTTTTAATTCTTTATTTTCTCTTTTGAGTTTCCTCAATGCAGAACCAACATTCTTTCCCGCATTCATCGTAAATGTAGTTAGGGATATGTACGCAATATCGTCTTTCACCATACCCTCGTAAGGTACATTTGGAATCTCAATACCTGTTCGCGTTAAAACAACCGTTTCTTGATTTGATTCCCCATATTTCTTAACTGTTAGGTTTATTGTTGTTCCCACGACTCCCCTAACTAGTCGGTCAAGATCTTCACTGGTCTTCCCCTCTGTTTTTAGTCCGTTTACTTCTAAGACTTGGTCTCCGGCCTTTAGTCCAGCTTGAAATGCCGCACCACCCTCTAAAGGTTCTGTAATGGTTAATATGCCATTTATGGTTTTAGTTTTCGCACCGAGACCATCATAAGTCCCTTGATCACTTATGCGGTAACTTTCAACTTGCGATTCTGATATATAATTCGTGTATGGATCAAGAGATTCCAACATGGCGTCAATACCTGTCCGCATAAGAGTAGATGGATCCACATCGTCCACATAGTTTGTGTTGATTTCTTTGTAGACATTGACGAAAATCTCAATATTCTTAGAAATCTCGTACAACCGATCGTTGTTAAGGGTAAATGCCCCTAGTGTTATAAAAAGTAGAATTAAGATGAAAATTCTTGGTATACTAAATTTCATATTCAAATCATTTACTCATCAAAGAACGTATTTAAGTCCTTAAGTGGTTTATTTATTTTCAAAAAAATCCAGCGTTACCTTTAACAACTCTTTTGGTTTCTCGGCATGAATCCAATGTCCCGCATCTATAGACTCGAATTTTGAGTTTGTGAAGGTGTTCTTTATTTCATTTATATCTCTCTTTTCGATATAACTCGATTGAGATCCGTAGACAAATAGTGTATCCACTGAGATTTCATCATCATATTCAATGGCACTCAAAATATTTGGGTATTCCTTGCTCAGTAATTCAAGATTCATCTTCCATTTAAAACCTCCGTTACCCACATCTCTTTGAAGATTTTTCATCAAAAACTGCCGGACACCCTGATCCTTGATATACTTCGATAAATGTGTATCAATGTCTCTCCTATTTTCTGCAATATGAATTGGTGCTGTAAGCATAGATTCAATAATAGTTTCATGGCCACCAGGATAGGATTTTATGCCCATATCTACTATAAGCATTTGTTCAATCTCATCATCATAATGCTTAGCAAACTCTAATAAGGTCTTACCTCCCATAGAATGACCAATTAATCGAGCCTCATAGAGCCAGTTTTGATCCATGAAGTTTTTTAAATCTTCTGCTAAAAGGGTATAGTTGAATTCGTCTGTGTGGGGTGATCTTCCATGATCCCTTTGATCCACTAAATAGACCATGTATTTTTTACTGAGCGCTTTCGCGAATGTTTGCCAATTGTCCAGCATGCCGAACAATCCATGTAGGATGATTACAGGGTCGCCCTCTCCGAAAGTTTTAAAGTTTAATTCCATTGTATGATTCGTGTTACAAAATTAACAGCAAAGGAGTATTGACGGTTGCTCTTAGAGTAAATAGTATGATATATTTACAATTGTCTCTAAAATCCATGAAAAAGCTAATAGCCGAAATAAAACAATGTCAAATATGTCTCCCTTTTCTAGAAAATGGAGTAAATCCGGTTTTTGCCTATAGCCCTAAATCTAAAATTATAATTATAGGACAAGCCCCGGGGATCGCCGTTCATAATTCTGGAATTCCATGGCACGACAAAAGCGGTGAAAGATTACGTGAGTGGATGGGTGTTTCGAGTGATGATTTTTACAACGAAAAAAAGATTGCTATTATTCCAATGGGGTTTTGCTATCCGGGTAAAGGAAAAACTGGGGACAACCCTCCAAGAAAAGAATGTGCCCCATTATGGCACAGCCGTATTTTAGAAATATTAAAAGAGGTTGAATTGACTTTGCTTATTGGAAAATATGCCCAAGATTATTATTTGTCATCAGTAAAAAAACGCAGTTTAACAGAAACTGTTAGAAACTTCCGAGAATATTTACCGGATTATTTGCCCTTGCCTCATCCATCACCTAGAAACAACATATGGATGGCAAAGAATCAGTGGTTTGAAAAGGAGGTGATTCCGGAACTACAAAATAGAATACAATTGGCTTTTAAATAAGCCCATAAATAAAAAGAACTCAATGGCTTTTAAACTCACTTCTGCATATAATCCCACGGGGGACCAGCCACAAGCTATAAAACAACTTGTCGATGGTATCAATTCTGGTGAAAAGGACCAAGTATTATTGGGAGTAACTGGGTCGGGAAAAACATTCACAATAGCCAATGTAATTCAGGAATTACAACGACCCACTCTTATACTTACACATAATAAGACACTTACGGCCCAACTTTATGGTGAATTTTGTGAGTTTTTCCCCGATAATGCAGTGGAGTATTTTGTCTCATACTATGATTATTATCAGCCTGAGGCATACATCACCGTTACTGACACTTATATAGAGAAAGATCTTCAAATTAATGAAGAAGTAGATAAACTTCGACTTAGAGCTACCTCTTCATTGCTATCTGGAAGAAGAGATATTATTGTTGTCGCCTCTGTTTCTTGTATTTATGGAATGGGAAATCCTGAGGATTACTCTAAAGGGATTATTCGCATTCAAGAAGGCCAAACGGTAAGTAGAAATGCATTCTTATATAGTCTTGTTGAAAGTCTTTACTCTCGAAGCGAATTTGAACTAAAACGAGGGACGTTTAGGGTTAAAGGAGATACCGTAGATATCTATTTACCCTATGTAGATTATGGCTATCGAATCATTTTCTTCGGAGATGAAATCGAAAAAATCGATCGAATCGAGATTGAATCCGGAAAACGCATTGAGTCCTTAGAACATGCGGCCATTTATCCTGCCAATTTATATGTAGCACCTCGAGATCGATTAGCGGGCATTATCCGCCAAATCGAAGACGAGCTATTTGAACATGAAAAATTCTTTCAATCTGAAGGCAGACTTTTAGAAGCCAATAGGATTAAGGAGCGCGTCACGTTTGATTTAGAAATGATGCGCGAACTAGGATATTGTAGCGGTGTCGAAAACTATTCAAGATTTTTTGATGGAAGAAAACCAGGAACAAGACCTTTCTGCCTTTTAGATTATTTCCCAGATGATTTTCTTTTTGTTGTAGATGAGAGTCATGTAACATTACCTCAAGTTAGAGGCATGTGGGGTGGAGACCGTGCTAGAAAATTAAATCTTGTAAATCATGGCTTTAGATTACCTTCTGCCATAGATAATCGACCATTAAGCTTTGATGAATTCGAACACATAATCAACCAAACGGTTTTCGTGAGTGCGACACCTGGAGATTATGAATTAGAAAAAACAGAAGGGGTGGTCGTAGAGCAGATTGTAAGACCTACTGGCCTTTTAGATCCAGAGATCGAAGTACGTCCTAGTCAAAATCAAATTGATGACCTTTTAGAGGAAATCAATAGCTGTGTCACGCGAGATGAACGTGTGCTCGTGACGACTTTAACTAAAAGAATGGCCGAGGAACTCACTAAATATCTCGTGCGACTAGAAATAAAAGTCCGTTATATTCATAGTGAGGTCGACACTCTCGATCGAGTAGAAATAATTCGTGACTTGAGATTGGGGGAGTTCGATGTCTTAGTCGGTGTTAATCTACTAAGAGAAGGGCTGGATATTCCCGAGGTATCACTCGTCGCCGTGCTTGATGCCGACAAGGAAGGATTTCTTAGAAATACAAAATCTTTAACACAAACAGCAGGACGTGCCGCACGAAACGCTAATGGTCGCGTTTTATTTTATGCAGATAAGATCACACGAAGTATGCAACATACCATAGACGAAACCAATCGTCGACGCTCCATTCAAATGGCCTATAATGAGGAACATGGTATTACACCAAGAACCATCTTTAAATCAAAAGAAGACATCATGAATCAGCGATCGATTCTTGATTTCAGAAAAGCCAATAAAGTATATGTAGAAACTGAAGAGAAAGATTTAGCAGCCGATCCTGTCATTTCTTACATGAGTAGAGATCAAATAGAAAGGCTTATTGTAGAAACAGAAGCTAAAATGAAAGCCGCTTCCAAGGACTTAGACTTTATAACTGCAGCATCTCACAGGGACCAGATGCTTGCTTTAAAGAAAAAGCTTAAATCCATGGCATAAAAAAAGGCTAATACATATTAGCCTTTCATGGGATCAACACTAGATTTTTTCAATTCATGTTCCAGGGTTCGGAAATGTTTCTATAATAATGTCCCGTGTTTAGACCAAAGATATGGGCAAGCCCTTATCAGCAAACGTTAAAATCACAACATTTTTCACAACATTTTGTATTATCGTTGTGAATTTTGTCCGATGGATTACTTAAAGCTTCGACCTATATTATTAGATCTTATAACCGCCCTTAATTCTTCGGGGTATTCTTATCAGGATATGACAGACAGTTTTAATCAAGATCAATCTGATTTCATCTTGTTTAAAGATTTCTTTTCTCGATTCAGAAGTAACCCTACATATTACGATGGAAAAGCGAAGCACTCTAAACTTTTATCTATATATACTCATCTAAGTCAACTAGAAAATAAAAACTCAGACAAATCAAATAGTCTTGATCGAGAAATATCAACGATCATAAGAAAAGGACTGGATGCGGAATTTCAATGTTTTACAAAAATTAATAGAGAAGAACTGAATATCTCCAAAGAACTCGATCCTTATTTCTGGAAAGACGGAGTCGCATTTAAAAAAATCCAACAAAGCCTTTTACAAAAAGAAATGTACGAATGGGTTTTAGATCACGATTTATATGGTTCGAGTTTTACTCTCCTAAAGTTTAAATTAGAATCGGTCTTTGAAGATACTGCCGTGGTGAAAACTCAAGAACATTGGAAATTACACTGGTTAGAAAAATCAAGCGATATCCTCCAGTATCAATTTGACTTAATAAACGAACAAAGTTATCTCGTCACTTTAAACGATAATACGTGGAAAATTAAGGATAACATTTACATTACTAACCTCAATAAAAAGAGGCCGGAATTTTACACTACAGATTCATTAAAGCAAATTCTTAGATCTTCAGCAAATCCTAAATCGATAATTAAGAGCTTTATCTCCAATAATGATTTGGCGAAAGCCATAGATTCATTGCTTCTATTTAAAAACATTTCAAAAAGAAAAACTTCGAGTCTTCAAGTTCAAAAAGAGGACTACTTGGCCTTATTACGCGAATTAAATATTGGGCGCATTGATTATACGCAGTTTTTAGATTCTATTCAAAAACAAAAATCTACTCTCGTAGAATCTATGAAACGTATTAAATTATCCACGGTCGAATTGTAATTTTGTCCTAGAAATTTAATTTATGTCCACTCCTAAGACTGTTGCATTTCATACCCTAGGTTGTAAACTTAATTTTTCGGAGACTTCTAGTATTCGAAGACAATTTGAAAGTCATGGTTATGATACAGTTAAGTTTGAGGAGGGGGCAGATATTTATATATTAAATACCTGCTCTGTAACTGAGTTTGCCGACCGAAAATGTCGGTATGAGGTTCGGAGGGCACAGAAACATTCGCCCGACGCTAAGATCATCGTGGTAGGATGTTATGCTCAGTTAAAACCCAAAGAAATATCCGAAATCCCCGGTGTTGATTTGGTCTTAGGCGCAGCAGAAAAATTTAACATCATAAACTATGTGGATCAGTTATCTCATTCTCATGATTTGACTGTGGTCAATGCTTCTGCTATTTCAGAGGTCAATAGCTTTGTCGATGCCTTCTCTATTGGCGATAGGACTCGTTCTTTTTTAAAAGTGCAGGATGGGTGTAATTATAAATGTTCATTTTGCACCATACCACAAGCAAGAGGAATGAGTAGATCTGATACGGTTGAAAACGCCGTGTCCAATGCTCGTAAAATAGCAGCGCAGGGTATAAAAGAAATCGTTTTAACCGGTGTCAATTTAGGAGATTTTGGAAATGGAACCGAGGTCATAGAGGGGGTAAAACCCAAAAAAGAAGCCTTATTTATCGACTTGATCCGGGAATTAGATAAGGTAAAAGGAATAGAACGTTTTCGAATCTCGTCCATCGAACCAAATCTTTTAACTGAAGAAATAATCGAATTTGTGGCCAATTCCAAACGCTTTGTTCCACATTTCCATATTCCTTTACAAAGTGGAAGCAATAAAATACTTCAGAAAATGCGGCGACGATACAATCGCGAACTCTATACAGACCGTGTTTCAAAAATAAAAGAGTTAATTCCTCATTGTTGTATTGGTGTGGATGTCATCGTCGGTTTTCCAGGAGAAACTCATGAAGATTTCTTGGACAGTTATCATTTTTTAAAGGATTTAGACGTCTCATATCTTCATGTATTTACCTATTCAGAAAGAGCAAACACAGCTGCTGCTGAGCTGGAAGATTCTGTTCCTATCAATATTAGGAGAGAACGTAACGAGCAATTACGTATCTTATCCCAGAAAAAGAAAAATCAGTTTTACCAAAAATTTGTTGGTTCTAACAGACCAGTCCTTTTTGAACAGTCAAAAAAAGAAGGGAAAATGAGTGGCTTTACGGATAATTATATAAAAGTAGAGTTAGCGGAAAAGGATGCATTTATTTCAGAAATTAAAGACGTGCACTTAGGCTGTGCCGTTGAGCCTGGTTTATTAAGCGCAACAATCTCTTAAATTTTATACATGTCCGTTCAAGAGCGATTTCTATCCATCGAAGGAAGACTAAGAAGAAGCGAATATTTTATCCGTATGATGTTACTAGGAGTACCGTCTTATGTATTGGAATTTGTTACTCGTGGTTCAGATGATCCTATTGTTTTAATAGCTGCTGGATTTTTGATGATCATTTTAGGAATACTATCACTTATTCAAGTTGCTAAAAGACTTCACGATATGAATATGTCGGGTTGGTTTGCCTTAGTCTTTATAATTCCATTTATAAATATTGTTTTTGGATTATTCGCCTTATTTGTTGATGGTACTGTTGGACCAAACCAATATGGTGAAGATCCAAAAGGAAGAATGAATCCTACACATCAATTCGAAGAAGAGGAGTAATATCTTGTTCATTAATGTCCTCTCCGCGTGAGGTACATGGAAGGCTTGGTCCGAAGGACGGAGCGAATAGTGAACCCTGAAATACACCGACCCGAGCATGTTTTAACATGCGAGAAGGTCACGCCCAAATTAAAAGAAAAAACCAGCCGTTACGCTAATCGTGTTAAACTTGGTATCTGGTTGTTTGTAATACGCATTAATAAAATTGTATTCGTATTCTATGTCGAAGGTGATGCTTAGAAAATCGATTCCTACTCCACCAACAACACCCAAGGTCGCATCATTTAACCTTGTGTACGGTTCTCTTCCCGCTAATGCTTCAGCCGGATATAAATAGTAATAATCAAGGGATCCCAGTACTTTAGCTCTCAACTTAAAACGATTGTCTGGCGTCGTGAAAAGATCTGCTCCTAATCCACCTCGCCCTTTAATAATTTGCATTGAGGCGTCATTGCTGAAAAATGAGGGGGAGTCCTGGCTCAACAAAGAAAGGTGCGCATATTGTAAACCAATAATAAAATATGAACCTCCTCCCATGAGGCGGCCATCAGCGCCTATAAGGTATCCATAATGAGCTTCCCCATCTGGAGTAACATTTGCATCTCCACTTTGGTCCATAGCCACCCCAGCATATACGTGGAGTCCTTGAGAATATCCCATGTTACATAAACACAGAAACAGAGATACGGTAAGTAATCTTAAAAACATAGGTGTCTAATATTTCGTTATGCTTCGGAAAGCGCCGCAAGATACTATATAATACAATGATTGTACCTAAATTTTTTATTAAGAAAAGCCCTACTTTCGTGTCTATCTTAGTAATCACTTTTCATTAAGAAATCTAATGTATCCAGACCTCTCCTATTTTTTTAATGATCTATTTGGGACCGACGTTGACAATTGGACAGCGATTTTCAAAACCTTTGGGTTGTTTTTGGCTTTGGCTTTTTTTGCCGCTGCGTATATTTTGAAGTTAGAATTTAAACGCAAGGAGTCAGAAGGCTTATTGCATCCTGTCGATAAAAAAATTGTCACTGGACCACAAAATGTGTGGGGAGAGATTTTATCTAATACTCTATTGTTTTTCATATTAGCTTGGAAATTACCGTTTATAGCACGTCACTTTACGGAATTTAAACAGGATCCAGCATCTATCGTTTTTAATCTAAACGGGGATTGGTTGATAGGGATTTTCATCGCCCTTGGAATGTTTGGATACAGTTATTACAAGAATAAAGAAAGGCTTCACATCAAAGAAGAAACGCGTTTGGTTAAAGTATATCCTCATCAAAAAATAGGAGACATTACTATTGTCGCTGCCATTTCTGGAATTATTGGTGCACGCTTTTTTTCTATCCTTGAGAATTTAGATTCCTTTTATAGTGATCCCCTAGGACAGATTTTTTCGGGTAGTGGTTTAACGGTATATGGAGGAGTGATCGTAGCTACTTTTGTAGTCTTATGGTATGTATCAAAAAATGGCATCTCAAAATTGCATATGATGGATGCAGGTGCATTATCCTTACTCATGGGCTATATCGTCGGAAGAATGGGTTGCCAATTTTCAGGAGATGGTGACTGGGGTATCCCTAATTCTGCTGAAGCGCCATCGGGAATACCTCAGTGGTTATGGTCTTACGACTATCCACATAACATAACGAAGCAAGGTCAAAAAATGGTCGATTGTATTGGCGAATACTGCAATCATTTAGTTCCGGGTGTCTACCCTACTCCCGTTTACGAAATATTCATGTGCGGGTTGATTTTTGCTGGATTATGGATGATGCGAAAGCGTATTACCATTCCAGGAATGATGTTTTTCTTATATCTCATCTTTAGTGGAATCGAAAGATACTTGATTGAGTTTATCCGAGTAAATGATAAGTATGAATTTCTTGGGTTTAACTATTCGCAAGGGCAGTGGATTGCATTAGCTTCTGTCTTAATAGGAATAGTCGGTTCGATTTTGTTATGGCAAAGATCTAAGAACCACTCGACCTTATAATCGCCTGAAAGTTTATTTCGGCTGTTTTCTCCCAATCGAATTTCAGGAGTTGTTCGCGTCCTTTTTGAATATATTTTTCACGAAGTTTAGTATCCGTAAAGGCAGTCATTGCCTCGGATATTGCCTCTACATTGTTAGGGTCTATTAGTATAGCAGCTTGGCCTGCTGCTTCGGGCATCGAACTACAATTTGAACTTATCACTGGAACATCTAATTTCATTGCCTCTAAAATTGGAATTCCAAATCCCTCGAACAAAGACACATAAACTAATCCTTCTGACGCCGCCAATGCCTCAAGTAGATTTTGTCTTTCTCCTGATAAAATTTCTACATCTTTTCGAGAGTTCATGCCTACCAAAATCTTTTTAAATTCATCTGTCTTCCAAGCCATCCTACCCACAATAAGAAGTTTATACTCTTCATTACCTTGTTCCTTAAATTTCTCAAAGGCTAAAAGAAGTCGATGTACATTCTTTCGAGGATGTATTGATCCTACGTAAATAAAATACGGTCTTCCTTGGGTTAGTCGCTCTCTAATTTCTTTCTTTTGACTTTCGTCAAAGGGGATGACATCCGAAGGACATGCATTATAACCTACAACTATTTTATTGGCTTCTAATCCATATTCTTTTATGATGTCTTGCTTTGTTGATTCAGATACAGCAACAATAGCTTTCGCATGCTGATGAAATTTGGGAAAGAACTTTTTGTAGTAACTCAATGTCTTCTGAGGAATATGCTCTGGATAGTGTGCATAAGCAATGTCATGACTTACAATAAGAGAGGGTACCTTAGTTTGTAAACTATTGTAGGTGTCTGGTGAATAAAATACATCTATTTTATACTTCTTTAGAAGTCGTGGAATTTGCCATTCAAACCACACATACCATAATATTGGATGGCGTGTTGGAGGCGATACTTTTACTGGAGTGACATTATCCGCGTAAACAAATTCTTCAGAATACGAACGATCAAAGAAAAAAACAAATTCGTGTTCGGGATGATTTCTGACCATCCTGCTCAGGGTTTCGTGCATGTATCGACACACACCTTCCATTCGATGTTTTAATAAAACGCGGGTATTGACTCCAATTCGCAAAGTAGATGGTATTTCTTCTAATTTACGCGCTTAAAATATAACATGGCTAAATCGCGACGAGAAGTAAAAATTTTATCGAGCAAAGATGTGATTGGCAAGGTGGTTTTCTGCAAGAAAGTAGACAATGAACTCATGGTCTGGCCTTCTTTGTGCTTACGCGAATTGAAAAGTTTACGAATCACACCACTCACCAAATAACTCACTTGTATGTTTATAAATTTGGTTTTTATAAGCTCAAAACCTTCGTCTCTACAAATGTCTTCATAGTAAGAAACTGGTCGTCCCATGCACAGGTCATCTCCTTTTAAGTTGTTTTCGATGCGCTCAAATAAAACCACTTCGTCTTCAGAAACTCGACACATTTCACGAAGAATAGATTTCATCATTTCCTCATCTGTGTTATGTTGTAAAACGGTTACAGAAAAAACTGTGTCGAACTTAGAATTATCAAAAGGTAACTCAGTCCCATTTATTTTCTGAAAATCTACTCTTGTGTCAGTCACATGGCTCTTCGCCAAACTAATCATCTCCGAAGAAATATCCGCTCCAGTGATTGCAGCAACATTCGTTTTTAGAGCTTCTCTAATATTTCCACCTGGGCCACTTCCTAATTCCATAACAGACTTTCCATCCATTTCTACAAGGAGAAACAACTCTAAAAAACGCTTTCTTTTATATCTGTAATAAGGGCTATCATCGCCAGCAACGATGTTTCCATCACCTCGCGCTTTTATACGTTCAGCAACTTCGGACCAATAGGGTTCTGGATGATAAGAATTAGTCAATTCAAAAATTTTATCCCACAAATGTACACATTAATCCATGCATAACTAGCCCACAATATGTCGTCAATTATTAATTAATTGGGTAAGCTGATCGTCCATGTGCTGTCCTACCACCTGCCAATCATACTTATAAATATTAGCTAAATTGGGATACCTATAGTCTGTATTTAGAGCGCTTATCAACTTCTCTTCTAGCTCTTGTAAATCTTGATATAAAAAGTATTTATGCTCTTCTTCAATAAGGTGCTCAGGGTACGCTAATCTATCGGGAAGTAATGGAACACATTCACTTGCAATAGCCTCAACGACAGACAAACCGAAGAAATCATGTTTACTCGTTACCGGAATTATATCGCTTTCCCTTAGAACCTGCTTATATTTTTCACGCGACTCGACATATCCAAAATGATCAATCTGGTTTAGGAATTCCTCTTTCGCTTCCGCGAAAACCTTAGGAGTCTTTTTAAAAGACTCTCCTATCACGTTAAGATTAAAATCTATATTCTTTTGTTTAATAGACCTCAAAACCCTAAAAAAATCTTCTGGATTTTTATCATGCTCCCATCGATGGTTCCATAAAATGGTTTTAGGGGTATTTGATGGTTTTTTCTTTTTTCTCAGGTATTCTTTAATAAAAACCCCAGGTGGTATAACCCGTGATCTTTTTTTGATGTGGTCAACTAACTCTAGATTTTTAAAATCAGGCATCTTCTTCAAAAGTTCTTTGCATCCTTCTAAATAGGAGGCCTTATTAAAGCTCGAATTAAACAGAATTTTATCTGCTACCAACCCTGAAGTATAATTAATCCAAGCATAATGGTTGTCTCTTTGGGATCTGACATCTGTGTCCATATCAGATCGTGGATAAACGAATTGGTTTTCATGAAAATAAAGGACAATAGGAATGCTTCGAAACCTAGAAAGCATCCTTGATTTCAACAGAGCAAGATCCATAAGATCTGTGCACAACAAAACGTCGGGTTCAAAATTTAATTTATTCAACTCTTCTGCAAAGTAAATAGCAGCACCGTGCATACGCCATTTCCAATGAATTCCTGGTAAGCTTAAAATATGAATCTCATGTTGTGAGATATTTTGATATTCCA
>JAHDBE010000349.1 GCA_020630555.1 Saprospiraceae bacterium | reverse complement strand
GGAAAGGCATCCATTTGCTGTTTCATATATACACGTTGCAAACTATCTTGAATAGACTTATTTGCGCTGTATTTTCCTGCGACCTTAGAGTTATAAATGGCCTCCCACTCTTCTCCTAGCTTGTACAAAGGATCTTCTTTTAGTGCAATCATGATATCTTCTGTATTACCAGAAAGTAAGGACTGTACTTTTTCGAGCGAACTCATATGCGTCTTTCCGTACATGTACTTAGCCAAGGCTTTGTGGTCATCTAAAGCGCGCATGAATAACCATTCCTTTTTAAATTGATTAGGTACGTATTCGTCTTTGATGTTGTCCACATAATGTTTTGTCAAAGAAGCGAAAACCTCTTCATCAATTTCGGCATTGAAGTTTTTATAGAAACCAGGGACAAAATTTAAAAGTCGTTGTTTGAATCCATTAAATCCTTCCTCTCCATTTTCGTTATAGGCATTGACCAATCGTCGGAAGTTTCTAGACATACCTAACAACTCGACATTTCGTAATGCGATCTCGTTGTAATAATCTCGCGTTAAGGCAAACTCTTCATTGTCCTTATAACTCTTTTCAAATTCTTTCAATAAGGCTTTGTTTCCTGTTTGACCCACGAACATGGTTTCAAGATCCTTTTTCTTTTTTAAGGCTCCAGTTTGTTTCAGCCCTTGAGATTCACCAATCCATTTTTTCCAATAGTTGGCCACACGTGCAAATTTGGAAGCATATTGAATGCGTGTTTTTTCATCCGCCCGCATATACTTATCAATAATTTTAAGAGCGCGATCACGAATATCAATTTTTGCAGGGTTAAGCACATTCATGGTTTGTTCGACCGCGACTGCAGGAAGATATTCATTAGTACGACCAGGAAATCCAAAGACCATCGTAAAATCATCTTCTTCTACACCATCTAAGGAAATCGGTAAAAAGTGCTTTGGTTTAAGTGGAATATTTTCTTCACTGTAATCCGCAGGAAGGTTATCTGGTCCAGCATATACTCTGAATAAAGAAAAATCCCCAGTGTGTCTCGGCCATACCCAGTTGTCCGTATCAGAGCCAAACTTACCGATAGATTCAGGAGGCGTACCTACTAAACGTACGTCGTTATAAACGGTCGTGATGAAAGCAAAATATTGATTGCCATTATAAAAAGGACGAATCATTAATTCTTGATAGTCCTTTATTTTCATCGAACTTTTAATCTCTTCTAGATTTTTATCGATAACTGATTGTCTTTCCGAATTACTCATATTGTCATTAACACCCATAAGAGCTTTTTGACTTACGTCAATGATTTCATCTATGAAGCGAACAAACAATCCAGGGTTTGGTAATTCTTCCGAATAGTTTTTAGCCCAAAATCCATTTTTGAGAATGTTGTTTTCTACTGAAGAATGTGACTGAATATTACTATATCCACAATGATGATTGGTAAGTATTAAACCATTGCGAGATATTATTTCACCAGTACAGAACCCTCCAAAATGTACAATGGCATCCTTAAGCGAACTCTTATTAACACTGTAAATATCTTCAGCAGTTAACTTCATACCCATTGATTGCATTTCAGATTCGTTTAATGCTTTTAATAAAAGCGGAATCCACATACCCTCACCGGCAAAAAGACCGATCTGAAGATTTAAAAATAGAGCTAAGAATAAGTAACGTAATCCTTTAGTTTTCATAATGTAATTTTATATAGAGGACTCAAAATAAAGATTTATTTTTAGAGCACTTCGACTGTTTACAAAGAAGAAGGACTAAACGAAAAACCATGTTCCTCTCAGGAATATTTACAACGGATAATAACTTTGAGGCATTCGGCTGGTATCATTTTGTACCACTGGCTTTTTTCTTTGCCTTAGGGGTGTTTTCTATTTACATGGCCAACCGTTTTTTAAACGAAAACCAAAAGACTTTACTTGGTACACTTTTAGCCATGGGTCCATTATTGGCGGTTGTATCACGTATGTTATTCACCTATTATGATGGTAGCTTTAGTTACAAATCAGAATTACCTCTGCACGTGTGTCGAGTCCTAGCGCTTTTTGCTCCCATAGTGATGTGGAAGCGATGGCGATACTGGACCGGGATTCTTTACTTTACAATTTTAGCAGGGACCTTACAGGCTAATATTACACCTGACATTGATTATGGTTATCCGCATTACGGATATTTTACCTACTGGGCACTACATAGCATGTTGGTCATTTTGCCCTTTTATTGCTTATTTGTGTATAAACACACGATAGAGTGGAAGGATCTTATCAGAACATTTGTGATTACCAATATTTATATGGTATGTATTACAAGCTTTAATTTGTTAACAGGCTCTAATTATATGTATACGCGTGTGAAACCACCTGTTGCATCTCTCCTAGATTATATGGGCCCGTGGCCATGGTACATACTTACAGTGGAGTGTCTAGCCGTGTTTTTATTCCTTATCTTATATGCGCCGTTTAAGTTCAAAAGAAGAACCCATTAACATTGGCGAAAGCCTAATTAACTATCTCTATTAATTCTACATCGAAGAGTAAGACAGCATTATTACGAATGCCTGCTGGTGGATTAGAACCATATCCTAAACGAGAAGGAATTAGAAGCGTTCCTTGTCCTCCTTCTCGAAACAGCGGCATACCTAATTGCCATCCTTCAATGGTTTGCCAAAGATTAAACTCGAGCCCTT
>JAHDBE010000348.1 GCA_020630555.1 Saprospiraceae bacterium | reverse complement strand
GAATCATTCGGTGATTATATTTATATCGCAGATTTTTTCTTTACCTCATGTCCTTCTATATGTCCCAAAGTAACGAAGCAGATGCTGAAACTTTATGAAGAGTTCGAAAATGATAGCATCGTAAAATTGGTCTCCTACACGCTGGACCCTAAAAGAGATAATGTAGCAAAGCTTCATACATATGCCTCTAATTTGGAAGTAGAGACAGATAAATGGCATTTTCTTACCGGTGATGAAGATGAACTCCTAGATCTTGCAGATGAGTATTTCGTTGTTGCATTAAAAGACCCCGACGCCCCGGGAGGATACGATCATAGTGGCAAGATAATTTTAATAGACAAAGACCGACATGTACGCGGATTTGCAGAAGGAACGGACCCTGAAGATGTTGATAAATTGATACCGGTGGTAAAACAGCTGATTTCGAACTATGAAAAATAATCTGATTTACGCACTTCTCTTATGTTCGATTGCTATCCTGCTTTCATGTTCAGAAGAAAAGTATGTCCAAGGGCAAAGAATTTATGAATACCATTGTGGCAATTGTCATATGAACGATGGCACAGGCTTAGTAAAAGTCTATCCACCTCTAAAGAATAGTGATTATCTTTACAATAATATCGACAATTTACCGTGTATCATTAAAAACGGTATTTCTGGAGAAATCGTAGTCAATGGTATTACATATAACGAAGCGATGCTGGGATATCCTGATTTATCTGACGCAGAAATAAGTAATCTAACAAATTACATTATTTCGAAATGGGCAAATAGCAATGATCCATTTACATTTAAAAAAATAAAATCATCATTAGAAAAATGTCAAAAATAAAATCACCATTACACTCAATTTTACTTGCCTATTTGTTAATGGCTTGTACTTTTTGTTGTTGTCAGAACCAAACTGAAAATGAATCAGTAGAAGTAAAAAAAACTACTACGAACGCAAGTATATCTACCCAAGATAATAAAGTAGTGACGGCCAATAAAAGAAACTACGTAAAAGATGTAAGTCGTGCAACTAACGATATGGTTCAACAATTTCCATTTGACATTACTGTTAGAGATAAAAATGACAAACACTACAAATCGAATGATATTTTCTCTAAGGATAAGCCAACAGTCGTTTTATTTTGGTTGACAACCTGTCCTCCTTGCAAAATTGAAATGGCTCAGATTAAAAAGAAGTATGCAGGATGGAAAGAAGAAGCTGATTTTGACTTGGTAGCTATTTCGACAGACTTTGAAAAAAATTATCCTCGTTTTGTCGAGATGGTAAATCAAAACGAATGGGAATGGGAAACGTACCACGATATGAATCGGGAATTCAGAAAGGTATTACCGGGAGGATTAAATGGCCTTCCCCAAACCTTTGTTTTTGATAAGGACGGAAACATCGCTTATCACAAGCGAAAATATAAAACTGGCGATGAAGACAAATTGTTTGAAGCAGTAAAAGAACTTTTATAAAATTTGCATCGTCTAGAGAAGATCGTTATTTATCCCATCAAAGCTTTGAGCGGCATAGAATTAGATAGCTGTATGGCTCTAGAGGCGGGATTAGAATTGGACAGAAGATTCATGATTGTCGACTCCGAGGGTCGATTTATTTCGCAGCGAACATATCCAACACTAGCGAAAGTAAAGGTCAGTATTTCTGATCATTTAATAGGTCTTAAATACGAAAACTCTACCATTGAATTTAATAAGGACGAGTTCTCAGATAATATGATGTCCGTTTCTATTTGGGATCATCATAACTTGAAAGCAAGTTTGATTTCTAAATCTCTAGATCGTTTTTTTTCAGATCTTTTAGGGAAAACTGCTCATTTAGTCAAATACAACGACAAAACCTTACGAGTAAAGACTTTGAGCAATAAAGAGTTTACTGACGTTTCCTTTGCAGATGGTTATCCATTTTTAACTATCGGAACTGCAAGTTTAAGCTCACTCTCCCAAAGGGTTGGTAAAGAAATACCCGCCCATAGATTTAGAGCAAATTTCATCATCAACACGAAGGTAGAGCATGAAGAAGATGCTTGGAATGAATTTCAAATTGGAGATGCTATATTTAAAAATGTAAAGCCCTGTGTACGTTGCTCTGTACCAAATATAGATCAAGAAAAGGCCATCATAGATAAAGACAAAGAGCCCAACAAAACGCTTAGTAGTTATAGAAACTTCAATGGAAAAATCTTTTTTGGATCCAATGTCCGTCTCTTAAAGGAGGGAAAAATAAGTGTTGGAGACGCCATTCGTTTAATTGATGAAAAGAACAAAAAATGAAGGACGAATTCATAATGGTGCATACCAGTTGTGAATCTAAGGAAGAAGCAACTAGATTAAGTCAAGGGATCGTAACTGAGAAACTTGGCGCCTGTGTACAGCTGTATTCCAATGTGGAGAGCGTCTACACTTGGAATGACCACATTATGAATGAGAAAGAATACATTTTAAACATCAAGACCAAAGCCATATTATTCAATCGTCTAGAAACTTTTATCATTGAAAACCATAGTTATCAAGTTCCTGAAATTATTGCTACACCTTTGGTAATGGTATCTGAAGCTTATGGGGATTGGATTAGAAAAAATACCGCATAAAAGAGCAGTGCTTCAATGCGGTATTATTAAAATTAAATGGAATGTTGCATAACTTTCTCTAATTCAAGCTTCAATTCATCAGGATTTT
>JAHDBE010000039.1 GCA_020630555.1 Saprospiraceae bacterium | reverse complement strand
TAATCAATCTTACTGATGATGAAACAGGTGAATACAAAGGTCAAATGGCTTTGTTTTACGTGTATTATCCAGAAGCAAGAGAGCATTTAGCCAAGCATAGAGTTTTCAATGACTTTAATGATATGGCTCCGATGACCTGGTATGATCTATTTGAATCTAGATATTTTGCAAGTTACATTTACAAGAAATCTAATGTTTTAGATCTTCGTCTTCAAGACCAAATTTATGGTTATGAAAATGAAGGAAGAGATAGACTTCTTGAATCTGAAAAAATAAAGATGGAATTGTTCAACTTCGAACATGACCTCTGGGAGTATTAAAAAATACTTTTGACTTTATAAAGCCGTTGATTTATCAGCGGCTTTTTTTTTGACTTTAAGTCAAAGATGCTCGACGCTCGATCCACAAAAAGATTAAGACTAAACTATATTCAATTAATACAACCCATAAATTTTCCGCATAGGGTTCGTAACTATAGTTAATATAGGTTCCATAAATCATCAAACTCCATAGAATTATCCAATTTTGACGATAGAATATAATCCAGAATAGAACAAGACTTAAATACCAGGGATGAACGGTAGTGGCACTTAGCAAGTACAGAACGAATACCCAAAAGCACGATTGTGCTAAATTGGAAAAATCTCTAATCTTTAATTGGGAGGTTTTATAAGCAATAAAAACTAGAGTCATTAATCCAAAGCTAATTCCCGTATATCGAATTAAGTTGTATCCAACTATTTCTAAGCTAAAATATCTCAGTAGGTAATGTATACTGGCATTAAATTCAAATTTGCCAAAATACAGATCAATGCTCTCTATAAAATTTAATACGTCAAGTCCAATAACAACAGGTAAAAAAATGATGAAACAGCTCAGCGATGCGGAAACTATAAATTTTTTACTCCATCCAGAGTACTTCCATAGCAAAGGCAAAAACATCAAAGGAAGAAGTTTAACCCCAACAGAGATGCTCAACAATATACCTGAAAGAATAAAACGAGATTTATAGAGCATATATAAAGACAAGGCAAGAAAAGAGATCATTAATCCTTCAAAATGCAGGTTGCCATAATGTTCTGTTATAATTAGTGGATTTAATAAATAAATAGCCGCCCATTTAGCCTGTTTGAGGTTTCTCAGTGTTCGAAATAGATAAAACCAAATACCAAACTCAGTAAGCAAGTAAAATGCCTTACAGACGATACTGAAACTTAAAACATGGTCAATACCAGAAATTGAGGCTATCCAGAAATAGAATTGAGAAATAGGAGGATATACAGAATAGTAATTTGGAGAATTTAATTTATCGTAAAGACCTGTATATGAGTTAAATCCTTCGTGTATAATTTGTGATGGCACATATCGATATGGACTTATACCGTCCCAAATCAAGGACCCATCCCAGATAAACCTGTATATGTCATCCGATAAATTTGGGACGGATGGTATTAATAGCATTCGACTGGCAAGAGCAATCAAAAATAAATGGGATAAAGACAAATTGGATTTAAAACATATCCATAAATACCCAGAAAAAGCTAAAACATAAGGGATTAAAATCAGGACAAAATCAGATTGTCGCGGCACATAATTAAGGAAATAAAGCGCACTAAAAAAGACAAGTAATATGATCCGTGATGGATTCATTACCTTTTCAAATGCTTCACGGAGGTGTAAAAAATAAATCCATAGCCTATGACTAACAGGATATGAAATAAAAAGAAGGCTCCATTATTGACGACATAGCCCGCATAAATACCCATAACAAAATACACAACCATCAGACCTTCCATTATAGTTGTCCAACCAATACGCTTAGCGATGTAATTATGATTTTTAAAACTGTCTGAAATGCCTTTAATATCAAATTTTGGTGTTCTGATAAATGCCGACTTTTTACCTAGATACCCTTGCATAACAGCAATACTGTTGTGTAAAGACAAGCCCATTGAAATGGCCAAAAAGATGGGAAATATAAGGACAAACTTCATGAAAAATGCCCAATAACTTCCTGATTTCCAACTGGTTTTAATATTGGCATTGTAATAAACAATAATTATGCTTAGAAGACCCACCATAAATATAGTAAGAAGCGAACTCGTCAATCCCATCGGGTTTAAAAAGAAAATAGATGGAACACTAAACACACCAATAATAAAAACGAAAAGAAAAACGGTACTTGATAAAAGATGTAAACTGGCTTGGATTTTCTTATTTAATGGTATTGAGGACTTCCAAACTGTCGGCAGCATCTTTTTGGCCGTTTCCGCACCGCCTTTCATCCATCTAAATTGTTGAGATTTTAAACCATTCATTTCGCTTGGCAATTCAGCAGGCGCCGTTACATCCTCCAAAAATTCAATTTTCCACCCCTTTAGCTGTGCGCGATAACTTAGGTCTAAATCCTCGGTTAAAGTGTCTGCTTCCCAACCCCCAGCATCTATTATAGTTTCTTTTCTCCATAATCCAGCCGTACCATTAAATTGAAGCATATAATCTGCGGCTTCGCGCCCTTTTTGTTCGACTGTAAAATGCACATTTAACTGAAAAGCTTGAAGTTGCGTCAGCAAAGAGTAATTCTGATTTATATGATCCCATCTTGTTTGAACTACACCCACTTTTTCATCGTTAAAATAAGGCACAGTACGCTTTAAGAAATCTGGATTTGGTAAAAAATCAGCATCGAAAATGGCGATTAATTCACCCTTGACATATTTCATCCCTTCTTTAAGGGCTCCTGCTTTATAACCACTACGATCTTCTCTTCGGACCAAATGGATGTCAAACCCAAGCTGTTTATATTGCTCGACTTTGTTTTCAGAAATTTTTAGTGTTTCATCGGTCGAATCATCGAGAACTTGTATTTCTAATCGATTTTTAGGGTAATCGAGTTTTATGATGTTGTCGATTAATCGTTCGACCACGTACATTTCATTATAAATAGGGAGTTGTATCGTAACAAAAGGCCACTCTTGAGGTTCTTCATATAAATCTTCTGAAGAATCATTGCTTTTTCGATGGTATCGCCTATAGTGAATTAACAAATTAAACTGCATGAGACAGTAAAAAGTAACATACGACAATGCAATGACGTATATCCCAATGACGATATAACCTATAATCTCCATATCTAAAGCAGTTTAAAGATAGTCCACAATATTTTGTGTCCCGCTAGGATTGTTCCTTTTATCGTACCGGAGACTTTTGATACACCAATTCTCTTTTTATAATTTACAGGGACCTCAGTACATCTCATTTTAAGTTTTGCCGCTTTTACTTGCATCTCTACTGTCCATCCAAAATTTTTGTCCTGCATGTCTATCTCGATTAGACTTGGATAATCAACAGCTCTAAATGGACCTAAATCAGTAAACTCATATTTGTAAAAGAGTTTAATTAAGCTAGTGGCAAGCCAGTTACCAAAAATTTGCTGTGGTTGCATGGATCCAGGTTCTAAATCTCCTAAGACGCGCGAACCAATCACTAGTTGATACTCCTCTTTTAGTATAGGTGCTATGACTTCCGTCAATTGTTCTGGATAGTCAGAATAATCACCATCAATAAAAACAACGATGTCTGGTTTTTTATCTAAAGCGGATATATAGTCTAATCCTTTTAAGCACGCATTACCATATCCAGACTGAGGTTCGTCTAAAACTAATGCTCCTGCATCTGTCGCGACTTGTTTAGTATTGTCAGTACTACCGTTATTACAAACTAATATGTGCCTAACCAAGTCTTTGGGAATATCCCGAACTACCTTATGAATGGATTGCTCCTCATTAAAGGCAGGAATAATTACGTCGATGATCTTATGATTAGACATACAATATGCGCAGTTCAGGCGTTCAAAAGTAGTACATTTGACTAGAATTGTTCTGTTTTCCACAGGACAATAGAAATGCATTTAAAACGGAGTACGAGAATATGGTTAACACAGATATTAATTCGAGACAATGGATGCCATTTGTGCTGTTTTATTTGTGTTTGGGATTAATTGCACTAGAATCATGTCGGGATGAAACGATAATTACAGATCCAAGTGCTACAATACAATTTTCGGAGGACACTTTACGCTTTGATACAGTTTTTACAGAATTAGGGTCGGCGACTAGGGCCTTTAGGATCTTTAATAATAATGATCAAGCCATTCGTCTATCTAAGTTGTTTTTGGAATTCCCTGATGGGAATGATTTTTTTCGCCTAAATGTAGATGGAGTTCCTGGCGTAAGTTTTGAGGACGTAGACATTTTAGGCAATGATAGCTTATGGGTTTTTGTAGAGGTAACGATTGATCCAGATAATCCTTTATCACAAAGTCCATTTGTTATAGAGGATAGAGTTATTGTGAATGTAAATGGTAATGAAGAATTTATTCGTCTTGAGGCATGGGGTCAAAATGCCAATTATTTTCCAAGCCGCTTTAATGGGGGGGTAGATAGTTTTTTAAGTTGCGATATGGGCCAACTCATCTTTGATGATCCTAAACCGTATGTTATATACGGTCGATTAATTATTGATAGTTGTGAGTTAGTCTTACCTGCTGGAACTCATGTGTATGTTCACGGAGGAGTTGTGAGTACAGATTCGAGCGTCTATAATGATGGTTTACTGGTTTTTGGTCCTAATGCACGCTTAAAATCTCTGGGTGAACAATCAGCGCCCGTAATTATACAGGCGGATCGTTTAGAACCAGAATTTGAAGATATTCCTGGACAATGGACAGGGCTGTGGTTCTTGAGTGGAAGTATCGGCAATGTTATGAGCCATACGACAATTAAAAATTCATTGGTTGGTTTCCGGGCTGATTCTCTGGCAACCGTAGTAATGGATAAATGTGTTATTAAAAATACCTCAGGCACGGGTATCGTAAGTTTAGCCGGTAATATCTTGTGTGAAAACTCCTTAATTCATTCCTCTGGTGGTAATGGACTGCAATTAACTTATGGTGGTAGTTATGATTTTAGATATACGACTGTTGCCAGTTATTCTAACCAAAGTGAAGCCTTACGAGTTAATAATTACTTCTGTACCGACCCTTTATGTCTAGGAGAGATTCGTTCGAATCCAGTAAATGCTTCTTTTACGAACTGCATATTTGTAGGTTCTTCAGATGATGAACTTTTGTTAGAGGACATAACAGACGGCGAGGCTGGAATGTTTAATTATGGTTTTTCTCACTGCATCGTGAAGGTCGAAGAATTATTGGATTCAGAGCAATTTGCTGATTTTTTCCAAAATTGTGAAAACTGTTATAATCTACAGTTTGGCGACCCACTTTTTTTCGATATCGATATGGATGACTATCATTTGGACACCTTATCAGTGGCTGAGAATCGGGCCATCAATATAAGCGGGATATCGGATGATTTAGATGGAAATTTGCGTGATCTAAATACGCCGGATATCGGTTGCTACGAATATCAATATTAAATCTTGTTTCCTTCCTTATCAGTCATTTTGACGAAAGTCAAAAAGATAATACCCAACGCAAATAGTACGACCAGAACTAGTACAGAATTTCTTAAATCTCCAGTTAATTGGGCTACATAACCAAAACTAATCGTTCCTAAAACAACGGCAATTTTGGTCAGAACATCATAAAAACTGTAGTAGGAAGCTAAGTCGGCACCACGTTCCTCGATTAACTTTGAGAAAACGGAACGAGATTGCGCTTGAATACCTCCCATAACTAGACCTACTAATCCCGCGATGATAAAAAATTCGAATTTCTTGGTCACAAAATAAGCCATGATACAGATACTGATCCATATAAAAAGCATAGAAAACAAGGACAGTTTATTTCCTTTTTTACCTGCGATATAAGCAAATAGATAGGCCCCGATGATGCCTACAATTTGAATTATAAGAACCGTTAGAATGAGCTCACCGGTCTCCATGTTAATTTCTTCTTTAGCAAATGTTGTTGCTAAGTAGATCACCGTATTTACACCTGCCGTGTAAAATAAGTAGCTTCCAAGAAAAAGAGTCAGCGACTGTTTAGAAATCACTTTTTTAAAGGCAACAACAAATTCCTGAATTCCTTTTTTAAGAAGATTGTCTGTTGATCTCTCTTGAGCATCCTTAGGAAATCTTTTAAACGAGATAAAGGCGAAGATAATCCACCACAACCCGACCATTACAAAGGAAATACGCATGGGTAATGTCGAATCTGTAATACCAAACCAATCTGGTTTTTGAATAATAAATAAATTAGCAATCAATAATAATACACTGCCAAAATATCCGTAGGCAAATCCTTTGGCGCTAACGCGATCAAACTGATCCTCCGAGGCTATTTCAGGTAAATAGCTGTTATAAAACACGACGCCACCTGCATAGCCGACACTGGCTAAAATAAATGTGATAACTCCAGTCCATATATCGGCCTCTCCTTGAAAGAAGAACATAGCCATACAGGCTAGTGAACCTATAATCGTAAACATCCTTAAAAAAAACATCCGCTTGCCACTATAATCGGCCATTCCACTTAACAGTGGCGAGAGTAAAGCGATGATTAAAAATGATATGGAAACACTGTAGGAAAAAAGTGAGCTACTTGGAATTTCTGTTCCAAATACAGATACCATTTCAGAAGAAATCTCATTAAAGTATACTGGGAAAATCGCGGTAGAAATAACTAAGGCATAAGCAGAGTTAGCCCAATCATATAATGCCCATGATCGTATGACCTTTTCGTCGTTTAGTTGGATTGACATATCGCTATGTTATTTATGTTAAGATAACAAATAGATATTAACGATAAGATATAAGTCTTTTTGACATCTAAATCCATCTAATTTTCAGATATTTAATTCATGTTCGCACTTAATTTTTTAATCTAATGAACATTGCGATTTTATCCAGAAATGCCGCTCTTTATAGTACGCGTAGCTTAGTAAATGCGGCTTATCGACGAAATCATAATGTACGTGTCATTGATCATATGAATTGTGATTTGGTCATCGATTCTGGTGACATGGCCGTTTACTACCAGGGTGAAAGATTGGAGGGAATCGATGCCATAATTCCGAGGATTGGAGCTACGGCTACGGGGCATGGTGCTGCGGTAATCCGACAATTTAAGGCCCAAGGAATATACAGTACATTAGATCCAGATGCCCTACTTCTTTCCAGAGATAAACTGAGTTGCCTTCAAGCTTTATCGGCCAATGGGGTTTCTATTCCTAGATCAGTAATTTCTAAGAATTATTATACCATGCCCTCCATGATAGACGAAGTAGGGGACATGCCTATTGTCATAAAAATGATAAAGGGCACGCATGGATTAGGGGTTATTTTGTCAGAGTCTAAAAAAAATGCGGAATCCATTCTAGAAGCTTTTTATAAAGCTAAAGAAAAGGTCATGTTACAAGAATTCATTCATGAGGCAAAAGGGGCGGATGTACGCGTATTTATTGTTAATGATGAGATCGTCGGTGTCATGAAAAGACAGGCCAAGGAGGGTGAATTCAGATCTAATCTCCACCGTGGGGCAAGCTCAACCATTATTAAACTTACGGATGAGGAGGAGCAGATCGCTCGCAAAGCCGCACGTGTTATGGGGCTAAAAATTGCAGGTGTGGATATGTTACAAACCTCTGAAGGCCCACTAATATTAGAAGTCAATGCGTCTCCTGGATTAGAAGGTATAGAAACAACTACTAAAGTTGATATTTCGGGTAAAATCATAGATATGGTGCAAAGAAGTGCGTAATGGAATTAGACATAACACCTAAACATAATCACGAAAACTCTATGGTCATCGAAGGAAACGAAATTGGTCCTGGAGATTCTAAATCTATCAGTATCAATGTAGGTCGCTTGCCTTCAGATACGCGAATCAATATACTGGCGCATGTTTTTAGATCCAAAAATCCAGGACCTTGTATTTTACTCCTTGGTGGTGTACATGGTGATGAAATAAACGGTATGGAAATCGTCCGTAGAACTATTGAACTAGGGACATTGGATGCTTTAAATCGTGGTACAGTCATCGCGATACCTTTATTAAACGCCTTTGGTTTTATTAATTTTTCGAGGGAAGTACCTGATGGAAAAGATGTAAATCGGAGTTTTCCTGGATCTACCAGCGGTTCTCTCGCTTCTCGAGTGGCGCGAACCCTAACGAAAAAAATACTTCCCTATGTAGATTTTGCTTTAGACTTTCATACTGGAGGAGCAAGTCGATATAACTATCCGCAAATAAGGTATACTAAAACGGATAGTAAGGCGGAGTATCTGGCTAAAATTTTTGCAGCGCCTTATACCATTCAAAAACCATTAATTGTAAAATCTTTCCGTAAAGCCGCGAAAACCATGAATATTCCAGCGATTGTTTACGAAGGCGGCGAATCTGTTCGTCTTGATGGGTTTGCAATAACTAAGGGAATTGAAGGTTTAAATAGAGTATTGGGGGAGTTTAAGATGATCGAGTTTAACCCAGAAGCTGCTCAGAGTTTACTTTTTAAAAAATCGGCATGGATTAGAGCGCCGTATTCAGGACTTTTTATCTGGACACAAAAATCTGGTGTTCACATTAAAAAGGGAGAACCCTTAGGTGTTATAAAAGATATTTATGGGACAAAATCTGTACAAGTAATCTCAAAAATGGAAGGTTACATTATTGGTCATAACAACGCTTCCGTGGTAAATCAAGGTGATGCATTGTTTCATATCGGTTTGGAATATCAAAACTTGTAATGAGGTATCAAGTCATATTTTTATTGTTTTTCTCGACTTTCGTCAATGGGCAAGCTTCCCTCGAAGCTCGAATTAAAAAACATTTAGGTAGTGAGGCATTTAGATATGCCGGTGTGAGCATAACGGTTCTTGACCTAGAGTCTGGAAAAAAAATGGCAGGAATAAATGAAAATCGAGTTTTGATTCCGGCTTCCACACAAAAGTTACTTACAAGCTTTACAGCTTTAGATATTCTTGGAGAGGATTATCAATATGAAACAAAGATTAATTACTCTGGAAAAATAGATGATCAAGGGACATTAAACGGTAATATTTATATCATTGGATCTGGAGATCCTACATTAGGAAGTCATAAGTTCAAGGAATCCTTGGCATTTGAAGAACTCATACGTCGAATTTCAAAAGAGATCAAGCGAGCAGGAATATTGAAAATTAACGGAAAAATCATAGCTGACGAATCTATATTTAACTCGTTTCCGATAAGTCCATCGTGGCAGTGGAATGATTTAGGAAATTATTATGCGTGCGGTGCTTGGGGAATCAATATAAATGAAAATCAATATACGATACGGTTTAGTAAACGTGCCAAGGTCGGTAATAGACCAAAACTTACTAGCTATGGCCCAAAAGTTCCTGGATTAGAATTATCAAACGAACTTGTTGTGGATTCTGCGGGCACAGGTGATAATGCCTATATTTTCGGAGGACCGTATAATTACAAGAAGAGAATCGTCGGAACAATCCCTGCTGGTAAAGGAAGTTTCGCAATTAAGGGTTCTATTCCTGATCCTCCATTGTTTATGGCTTACCATTTAATGAAACGATTAAATAAGGATGGCATTGATGTGGATGAATATGAGACTCAATATGAACCTCGTAAAAAGAGGACAAAAAATATTTATACAATTTTTTCACCTACTTTAAAGCAGATTGCCCAAAGAGCAAATTTAGAGAGTAATAATTTATACTCTGAAGCCCTGCTGAAAACTATCGCCACAAAACAGTCCACTGGTGGTAGTGGTGGGGTCGGTATTTATTTAATGAAACGATTTTTAAGGAAGTTAAAGATTAAAACGGAATCCATGCATCTTGAAGATGGTAGTGGATTATCAGCAAGGAATAACTTAAACAGTATGTTGTTAGCAACTTTCTTACAACGTTATGCCAATACATTCGATGATATCAACGAAGTTTTAAGATATCTGCCGTCAGCGGGAGTCTCAGGAACATTGAGTAAAATGTTTAAAAATTCAAGTGCTAGAGGACGAGTGTGGGCGAAAACGGGCACGATGGATCGTGTTCACAATTATGCGGGTTACATAAGGACTAAATCTGGAAGATGGGTGAGTTTTGCAATTCTTGTCAATGGTTTCTCAGTTAATCAACAAACCATGAGGAAAAAATTAGAGCGTTTAATGACCGATATTTATAAGTACGGATAGAAAGTTTTAATTTTGACGAAAGTCAAGCCTTGATAAGATTTTTTTGTATCAGTTTTCTCTTCTTATTTCTCTCTTGTTCGCAGGACAAAAAACCATTGTCCGACTCTAAGAAAAATGACATAAAGCCTGAAATTCAGAGGACGTCTGAAAAACCAGAAAGTCAGTATACTGCGGACCAGATAAATTCTTCAAGAGGTGCATGGCAAAAACCTGAATTGGTGCTGTCTAAATTAGGAGATCTCTCAGAGCAAACGGTTGCGGATATTGGCGCGGGATTGGGGTACTTTTCTTTTCAAATGCTTCAATCTGCTAAAAAAGTTATTGCTGTTGATATAGATCCTAATATGATTGATTTTATGGATCAATTTAAGACGAGATTTCCTGACTCTCTCCAGGTGAAGTTTGAAACACGATTAGCAAAAGCATCGAATCCTAACTTAGAAAGGGTGGAGGTTGATCTTATCGTTATTATAAATACGATTGCTTACATAGAAGACAAGGTTAATTATTTAAGGAATTTAAAACCTAGCCTAAAATACGGAGGACGTATAATGATTATGGATTACAAGATGAAGAATCTTGAAATTGACGCTCCCCCTAAAGACCAAAGGATTTATTTGGCCGAAATGGAAGATGTTTTAGAAGAGGCAGGATTTCGAAACATTATCTCGGACGATACCTCTCTTGATTTTCAGTATATGATTTTCGCTGATATTAATTAAGAATTAATTTCTCTCTTTCAGGACCAGTCGAGATCATCGAAATTTTAACACCTAATAGAATTTCCAGTTCAGCAATATAGGATTTAGCTAAATCGGGAAGTTTATTAAAATCGTTAGACGAATCTAATTCTTCGTTCCATCCTTTATAGCTAGAGTATATAGGTTTTACTTCTTCATCACAAAGATCAAACGGAAGCTGTTGGGTTTGACTTCCGTCAATGGCATATTGTTTAGCGACTTTAACTTCTTCAAAAGAATTTAATACATCTAGTTTAGTCAAGGCTATTTGCGTAACTCCATTAATCAT
This sequence comes from Saprospiraceae bacterium, assembly GCA_020630555.1. Lineage (GTDB taxonomy): Bacteria > Bacteroidota > Bacteroidia > Chitinophagales > Saprospiraceae > JAHDCZ01. Next base: position 5,778 of record JAHDBE010000039.1, on the reverse strand, counting down.
AATGGTGTACAATAACTGCGGGATGTCTATCCATCCACACCTTCTTGGCCGCCCAGTCGTCGCACCAAATTCATGACCAATTTTTCTTAATTCTTCTCCTTCCTCATTAAATAATTCGGTTGGAAACGGTCCGCCTCCTACTCTGGTGCAATAGGCTTTTGTAATACCTATAACTTCGCCAATATTAGAAGGAGCTATACCGAGTCCATTACATACGCCTGAAGTCACGGTGTTAGATGATGTAACATATGGATAAGTCCCAAAATCAATATCTAACATCGAGCCTTGGGCACCTTCAGCGAGAACTTTCTTTCCTTCTTTTATTGCATTGTTAATAAAGTATTCACCATCAACACAATTTAATTTACGAAGGTGATTTATAGAATCCATCCATTTACTTTCCTCCTCCTCTAGATTAAAATCTAAAGCTGGATAAAGTTTTAATAGACCAAGATGCTTTTCTTTAAGTTGGTTGTATTTTTCAAGAAAATTAGGGCTATGGATGTCTCCAAACCTTAATCCATTCCTACCTGTCTTATCCATGTAAGTAGGTCCAATACCTTTCAATGTGGATCCGATTTTCTCTTTTCCTTTCGCTGCCTCCGAGGCGGCGTCAATGTATCTATGTGTAGGTAGGATTAGGTGCGCTTTTTTCGCCACGTAAAGATTCGACATTAAAATACCCGCGTCATTTAAACCATTGATTTCCTTCACTAAAGTAGTAGGATCGATGACAACACCATTACCGATGACATTCGTAATTTCTCTCCTAAATATGCCTGAAGGTATGGTATGTAAAACATGCTTTTTACCGTCAATGACCAATGTATGACCGGCATTAGGTCCCCCTTGGAATCGACATACCATGTCGTATTTATTTGCCAAATAATCTACTATTTTACCTTTCCCTTCATCTCCCCATTGTAATCCCAATATTACGTCAACAGCCATAGTTTTTATTGTATTTGTTCGTTCGCCGCAAGGCTAAATGGCAAAGATATGAATCTTATTTATATTAATTATCTATATATATTAAGGATTATCAAGAGACATTAAAAGAAAAAAGGAGAGACCAAATGGCCTCTCCTTTCTATCAAATTTAAATCTGCTTTGCAGAACCTTATTTTAGAACTTCTAACTTCTTAATAAATGTTGCTTTACCGATTTGGACTCTAACAATGTAGATTCCCTTATCCATGTTAGCGACATTCGCTTTGATTTCAGTAAGCTCACTACTAGTAGTAGCACTGAAGAAGTTATCATTTACAAGCCTTCCACGTACATCGAAGATAGATGCTTTAACATTTGCTCCAACTTCTGCTTCAACAGTCAAGGTAACTTGATCGTAAGCTGGGTTAGGGTAGATGTTTATATCAACATCAACTTTTCTATCCACTCTTACAGCGATTTCATCAGATAGGGTAGATGTGCCATCATAATCTACCTGCTTCAATCTGTAATAGTAAACACCATTTTCGCTAATGTTTTCATCATCGAAATTATAAGTGCTAGTAGCGTTAGTTGTACCATTACCATCTTGAGTACCTATTGCTTCGAAGTTAGTGTTATCACCAAACGATCTTTCGATCACGAAGTAGTCATTATTTAATTCAGCCTCAGTGATCCAAGTCAGTTCGTTAACATCTCTAGACTCATTCCAAGTACCAAAGAAGTCTATAAGAGTTACGGGAACAACAGATGATCTCAAACCAAGGTCTGCTGTATCATCATAGAATCCTGATGTTAAAGTGTAGACACCTGTTGTTGCTAATGTACCTAAAGTATTTACTATACCATCACTATCCATTCCATCAGGACCTTGATTAGGAGTAACCGCTGTAAAACCATTAGGTAATTCGAATTCTACTGTGTAATCACCTGGTGGGAGATCACGGAAGATGTAGAAACCATCAGCATCAGTTGTAGTAGTCATAGGTAAACCTGTACCAAGATCAGTTATCGGGTTACCGAATTGATCTAAAAGGTTTACAGTAACGTTAGAAGCTGGGTTATCATTACCGTCTTGTTGGTCCTGAGAATCTCCGCCATCATCAAACCATACGTAATTTCCTATAGACGCAGGCTCATAGAATCCGGCATCAATTCTAGTTTCATTATCACCTGCAGCAAGAGGGAATAATGTAGTCGTGTTAGGACCATTAGAATTATCTAAGTCACTATCTAATCCTTCATTTCCTGTAGTTCCAGGTGATGTAGGCATTAAAGTAGAACCATTAGGTAATACAAACTCTACGTAATAGCTATCTGGGGCCAAACCTGTAAACTCATACCAACCATCCTCTCCAGTTACTGGATTAGGAGAAGTTACAGTAGATCCTTTCGGATTTCCATTAGCGTCATATAAATTAACAACGATGCCGTTTATACCTGGCTCATCTACTCCTTGAACACCATCACCATTAATGTCTTCCCAAACAAAGTCTCCGAGACTTGCAGTTGGATATACACCGAAGTCAACAGTCAAGTTTGAGTTATCATTCGTGTCACCATCGTTGGTAGGCTCATTTCCAGAGCTTAATGTAACTGCAGAAGAAAGAATGCCTGATGTTCCAGCGTCATAACCGTTATCGTCATTATTTACGTTGTCGTCAGGATCTGGAGCAGTTCCTAATACATCATTACCATCAGAGGTTACCCAATCTTCAAGGACACCACCTGGGTTAAAGTTAGATGCATCGATCTGTACCACGTAATCACCTGGCGCAAGACCACTAAATAAGTAGTTACCATTAGCGTCCGTAGTCGCCGTCATACCAGTCGGTACATCCGGATTACCGTCACCATCTGTATCTTCCCATAGAGTAAGAGTCACATCTTCTACACCTGGTTCGCCAGCATCTCTTACACCATTATTGTTACTATCTTCCCAAACCATGTTACCTAATGATAATTCTTCAAAGAATCCAGCATCAATCTCATCATCAAATTCACCAGGACTTAAAGTAACCGTATGAGATAATCCAGTTAAAGGATCAGCATCACTGTCATTACCTGGGTCATTCGAATCTTGATCACCACCTGTCACATCAGCAACAGTTGGTTGGTGATCAGCAGGAGTTACGAATTCTACGATATAGTCACCTGGAATTAATCCAGTAAACTCGTAATAACCGTCATCTCCAGCATTCGTCATGGTAGTCGTCGTATATGGTGCTCCTGTTGAAGGATCAATGACTGGGTTTCCATTACCATCAAGAAGATTCACAGTAACTCCGTTGATACCATCTTCATTAGGATCTTGGATTCCGTCGTTATCTTCATCTAACCACACAAAGTTTCCTAATCCAGCTGGCTGTACTTCAACAAAATCATTGTCATCATCAGCCTCAAATGGATTAACAGTCACATTAATCTGATTATCTACGATACCAGTATTATCATTCGTATCCTCTGGTGTCTCATCGTCATCAGAAACAGACGTTAAACCTGCAGGCTGAGTCTCGACTAAGATATAATCACCAGGAGGAACATTTGGAAAATCATAAAAACCATTATTATCAGTTACGTCAGAAAGACCAGTTGGTGTGCCATCAGCATATAATAAGGTCACTGTCGTTCCTGGAATTGGCGTGTCACCATTTCCGTCACCATCTGTGTCTTCATCTACATGTCCAGAGATGCTTCCCCAGTTTGGAGGGAAACCACCAACAATTACAGATTCATCATCACCATCATCTTCATCATCTGGATCTTGAGAGAAATCGGGATCTAATGGTCCAATAATTCCATCGCCATCCGTATCTGCACCATTGCCCGGAGTAGAATCTACATCAGTCTGATCATGGTCAACAATCTCAGCGATGTTGTTTAGATTTTGATCAACTGGCCATCCTACAGCAACATCAAATGATAATGATATTGTTTGACCATTAGAGATACTTAACCCAGTCCAATCAATGACGTTACCAGTCAGCACACCACCATTTGAAATGTTAGCAACTGTAGATAAATCATAACCGGAAGGTATAATATCCTGTACATCAACGCCTGTGGCATTCGCAGGACCTCTGTTAGTCACATCTATTGTAAAGGTAATTGGTACTCCAACGAAAGGTAGGGAAGTAGAAACACTCTTGACCAATTCGAGATCAATCATCTCTGGCTGAATACCAAAGTCTACACAACATGTATTCGTTGGTGTACAATCTGTTAATCCGTTAGGATTAGCATCAGAGTCATTAGACTCAGTACAATTACTATCATCTTTTTGACTTAAGAATTCATCAGCTCCTAAACCAGATATTCCGATTACATAATCTTTAGAAGGATCTAAACAGAATTCATAAGCACCATCATTTCCTGTTACAGTTACAGCAGGCATTCCAGTATTTACATCCGTAGCAATAGTGTTTGTTGGGATACCATTAATACACTCGTACGCTGTAATTGTATATCCTGACAATGGCATCTCGTTGGCATCTTGGCAATTAGACATATTCGTATCGTGGAATACAACACCATCGATAGTCTCACAAGGAGGTACGATACCAAAATCTACACAACAAGTACCAGTTGGTGTACAGTCTGTTTGACCGTTTGGATTCGAATCCGAATCAGAGAAGTCATCACAGTTGTTAGAATCTTTATCAGATAAAGTTTCTCCATTAGCAAGACCTGTTATAGCTATAACATACTCTTTAGAAGGATCCAAACAGAATTCGTACGCCCCGTCGTCACCTGTAGTTTCTATCGCAGGTTGACCAGTATTTTGATCAGTGGCTATTGTATTAGTCGGTACACCATTAACGCACTCGTACGCGGTAAGGGTATATCCAGAAAGAGTTGCTTCATTTCCGTCTTGACATCCATTGTCGTTATCATCCGCAAACACAACACCATCAATTGTCTCACAAGGAGGTACGATACCGAAATCTACACAACATGTACCTGTTGGTGTACAATCCGTTTGACCATTCGGGTTAGAGTCTGAATCAGACGTATCGTCACAGTTGTTTGAGTCTTTATCACTTAAATCCTCACCCGGTGCCATACCAGAGATTCCCATAACATACTCTTTAGAAGGATCTAAACAGAATTCGTAAGCTCCGTCGTCACCTGTAGTTTCTACTGCAGGTTGACCAGTATTTTGGTCTGTGGCTACAGTAGCCGTTGGTATTCCATTTACACACTCATATGCAGTAATGGTATATCCAGCCAATGTAGCTTCGTTTGTATCCTGACATCCATTGTCATTTGTATCCATAAATACAACACCATCGATTGTTTCACATGGTGGAACGAAACCAAAGTCTACAGTCATGTCTCCATTGACATCTATTGGATCTTGGTTACCACCTTGACCTGGTTCATTTTGTGGCTCTGTTCCAGGCTGTAAATCAATGATCGGAGATAAAACTGCACCACCAGGGACTGCCTGAGTACCGTTATCATCATTGTCCTCTCCATTATCCGCAGTATCCGTAGGATCAGAAGAATTTGGATAATTAGCATCTGGGTTTGGAATTCTAATTTGATACATTCCCGGCATCAAACCAGTGAATACATAATTACCCATGGCATCGGTCATAGTCGTTAATCCTGTTGGATTACCATTTCCATCAAGCAATTCGACTAAAACACCAGGAATACCAGCATCTGCACCGTTTAGTAAACCATCATTATTGTTGTCTACGAATACAGTTGATCCTATACTCACTAATTCAGGCACAATACCGAAGTCAACACAACAAGTACCAGTAGGTGTACAATCTGTTTGACCATTTGGATTTGCATCCGAATCGTCCGCATCGTTACAAC
>JAHDBE010000038.1 GCA_020630555.1 Saprospiraceae bacterium | reverse complement strand
ATTCCAAAAAGGTCGGTGACCAGTATTTTAATAAATGGTGATCATTTAGGGTTATCTGCTTCTTCGAGCGAAGATTTACTCTTTGTCAGATACGATCTTTCGAATAGTGAAGTCACACATAGTCTAAATATAACTACGACTGAATATGCAGATATTAATGGGTTCCAAATGACTGATAGGTTATTTGTGAATCAGAGTAGCAAAGAAATGATAGTTTATAATTATCAAGACCAAACATATGACGTGTTTTCAAAGATAAATACGAATATGGTTAATAGAGTTTTAGTGGATCGTTTCATTTTATACTTAGAATTCTATGAGGACGAATATAACCTTCGAATTTATGATACAGAGGTTATGAGTTCTTCCATTCGTAATGACCTTAAAATCGAGATTTATAATGCTATAAATACTCATTGTGATTACGAGGGAAACATACTGTTTTCATTTACAAATGCACAACGTGGATCGCTAGGTAAGTTTCTTATCTATAACATAACATCTGAAAATTTTGAGATAGGACCTAAAATTGATAAGGCCAATTATGGATTCGAAACATTAGAATTGATTCATTACAAAAATCATTATATAATTGAAGATGAAGACCTTTTTTTACTTTCACAGGATGGCCTTATTAAACTTAATAGTTCACCTTTAATTGATCCACCTCATACAACTCAATATTTTAAAAATGGGCAGGGTTTAATTTTTATACAGGGTGAAGATGAGAGTGTTTGCATTCATGAAGATGATGAAGTTAAATGTTTATTTGATATTTCTGATTTTGACATTGAGCTTGAAGATTTGAGAGAGTTGGCTGTTTTAGAAAACACATGTTTTATTTACACTGACTCTGGATTTTATCAAATAGACCGAGAAACACTCACGATTACGGAATCTGAAGAATTCGAAATTATATATGCATTTCATACATATTTTAATGACGCCGTATATGTCAATATGGATGGCGTTTTAAGAAGGTGGTCAAAAGGTCAGGATGAATCAGAAGTATTGGATAATGATTTAGATAATGATCAAAGGCTTCTTCTTATAGGTAATAGAGTCGTTTATCAAAAAGAAAACGACTTCTACCAAATTGATTCAACAGGAACAATATCTCTAATTTTTTCAGAGAATCCAATTAATAATTTTTTTATCGACTATGATTTAAATCCATTAGAAGCTCATGAAGCTTTTTGGTATAAAAGACATGATTCGACATTGGTTGTTGTTTACCCTGATGATACTTTGAATCTAAAGTTGAACTCTCAAACAACCTACATTACAAGCACAGGCAACGATGTTTTATTAGTTAAAGGCGATTCTGATTACATAGGGTTGGACATTGAATTAAAGGAGGAAATAAATTTTGACTTTGAATTTGAAGGATGGATAATAAACTTTTACAAAGAGGATGGATTTTACTACCTTTTGACTTTGGAGGGTTATTCTGAGTGTACTCAAAATTATATTTACTACCGTGCCGTAGATGAGGATCAGTGGACACTTTGGGATGAGCTTAGTAGGAATTCAAGTTATTTCGGAATTAAAAGCGTAGAAGGTAAGAAGGTTATTAGCCTATCAAACAGACTGTTTTTAAGTTATGATCATCAAAATTTAGTTTCGTTAGATGACTTAAAAACTCGCTCTGATTTTATAGACATAGATGATTCGATATTCTTTGCTGCTACATCTTCTGATGAGGGAAATCAATTATATGTAATTGAAGGAGATTTTGTAAGCTCATTGGATAAAAATCAAGAAAGTCATTCAGACCATGAATTATTTTTTTATCCTAATCCTTCTAATGGAAAAATCTTCTTCAATAAAAATATGGAGTATGGACCTGTTTTAAATATTACAAGTATTGATGGAAAAACACTAGGAAATATATTACCAAATCCAGATTTGTCCTACGATCTAAATCATCTCAAACCAGGTGTCTATTTTATTACCATTATTTATGACTCGACCCAAATCACGAAAAAAATAATTTTGATGTAAAGCTTTAACTAAAATGAGCGATTATTTTCTCTGCTAATTCAATCCCAATTTTTTCCTGAGCCTCATTCGTAGACGCCCCGATATGTGGCGTTAAGGAAATTCGGGGATGTTCTAATAACTCTTTTCTAGGTGTTGGTTCGTTTTCAAATACATCTAAGCCTGCCGCTTCCACTTTATGAGACTCAAGGGCTTGTAGTAAAGCCTCTTCATCTATAGTGCCTCCGCGAGCTGCGTTCACAATAATTACGCCGTCCTTCATTTGTGCGAATTCAGAAGCGCTCAAAACTGGGGCTCCAGTAAATGGAATATGTAAAGTGATCGCATCTGCATTTTTGAGCATGCTTTCCATAGTAACCGTCTCTATTTGTAGGGATATGTTATGTCCTCCTATGTTCAGCGATAGATCAGTTTCTCCTACAAAAGGATCGACGGCCATAACTTTCATGCCTAATCCTATTGCAATTTTAGCTGCTTCCTGACCAATACGACCAAATCCGATAATACCTAAAGTTTTACCTTCTAGTTCGAAACCTTTTGAAAATGATTTTTTTAAAGCCTTAAATTCGCTATCGCCGTCTTCGGGCATGTTACGATTTGATTTGTATAAGAATCGAGCGACTGAAAATAAATGCGCGAAAGCTAATTCTGCTACAGACCTTGAACTGGCTGCGGGGGTATTAACGACAGATATTCCTTTTTCTTTGGCAAAATCCACATCGATATTATCAAGACCAACACCACCGCGTCCGATTAGGGAAAGTTTAGGACATGCTTCGATTAATTCTGATCGAATTTTAGTCGCGCTTCTCACACAAACCGCATCGAATTCGGGAAGAGCACTCATTAGAGCATCCTGCGGGATTTTTTCGGTCTGCACTTCAAACCCTGCTTCTTTAAGTAATTGTAAACCTGTTGGATGAATTCCGTCGTTAATTAGAATTTTTTTCATTGAGTTGTGGATTTAAGACTGCAAAGATTAATAAAAAACTATAATATGATGACGTACATTAATTAAATAAATCTTATCTGCGTTATATTTAAACTCCATCTTAAATTATTCGAGTGAAAAAGTTTCTGTATTTACTTCTGTGTCTTATTGTCTTACTAGTTATCGGTTATTTCGTTGGCCCTAAGCCCAATTATGTACTTGTGGATAATGTCCCAATGAGTTTAGACGTGCATATGGATGACTTGGATGAATTTATAGCAGATAAAGAATCCAAGGTATCTCAGGTTAAGAAGGATAATGAGGGTCGCATTGTTTGGTTGGATAGCACAAAGACGAAAACTAAATATGCATTGGTCTACATGCACGGTTTTTCGGCAAGTCAAGAAGAAGGTGATCCATTACATGTAGACTTTGCTAAACGATATGGCATGAATGCATATCTGCCTAGAATATACGATCATGGTAGGCAGGATACGAATACTTTCAAAAATTTGACACCGGAACTTTTAATTGAATCTGCTAAAGAAGCTTTAGCAATTGGAAAGAAAATAGGGGAGGAAGTCATTCTTATGTCTTGCAGTACTGGCGGTACTTATTCTATTTACCTCGCCGCTAATGATCCCGCTGTTCACAGTTTAATAATGTATTCTCCAAATATTGATTTGCATGATCCGACTTCAGATTTAGTGACCAAACCATGGGGTGCCAAACTTTTAAAGCAAGTTTTTGGAAGTGAGTATAATACGATAGATTATTCTGAGGAAGCCAAAAAATATTGGAATGATGTCTATCACTTGGATGGTATAGTCGCCTTACAGGGGCTACTCGAACAAACCATGACAGAAGAAATTTTTAATCAAATATCTGTTCCCGTTTTTATTGGTTATTGGTATAAGAATGATGAGGAGTTTGATGATGTAGTTTCCATTGACGCTATGAAACAATTTATGGAAGATATAAGTACCTCTGTGTCAAAACAAAAAATCATGGCCTTCCCCAATGTTGCAAGTCATGTCATCTCATCACATGTTATGTCAAAAGATTTAGAAAGTGTAAGGCTTGCAACGTATTCCTTTGCAGAAGACGTCTTAAAATTAATTCCTAAAACTAATGCTGATGGGCCTGAATAAACTTTTCTTTTTGTTTCAATTCGCGCTCTAATCGGTCCACTTTTTCTTTTAGCATTTTAATTTCAAGATCTCTTAGTTTGATCTCGTCTTCGTATTGATCCACAGAGGAAGGATCAGTCAAATACTCAATCCCGAATCGATCTTTGTCTATGACTTGAGGAGATTCTTTTGGTGCCTCCTTTTTCTCCTTGTTGAATAGCTCTTTGATTTTGGCGAGACCGTCTTCACCATGATAATATGACGCACCTATGTAGGCTATAGGAGCAAAAAACAACAGAAATATAAAGAGCCTTGCAAAACCAGTTAATTTATATCTTGAGCGTGTCATGGCTTTTTATTTTAAAAATAAGCGAAGTCTCTAAAGGACTAAGGATTTATCTACAAAAATCAACTTAAGCTATACGAATGTCGATTAATTTCGACCTTATGTGATCCTTTCGTTTATTTTAATGTTTCATTTTAATAGTCAGAATTATATAAATTTTTGATCATGAATTATTTGAAAGTGGTTATCATATCTCTAGGTGTCGCCATAATGTCCTCATGTAGCGAAAACGATCAACCTACCGCACCCGTGCTTCCTGAGAATATTTCTGACTATTTAAATTTTATTCCGTCTACGCCACAAAGAACAGGGGATCCTTCAATAGGAGAGACCTATTTACTTAATGGTAACTATGTCGAAAGCGGTGTTCCCACTAGCGTGTTTTGGAGTAGTATAGGTCAGACTTTAGAATCGAACAATTATTTACAGAGGAGTGGTATAAATGAAGACATTCCTTATGATTATACCGCGAGCGTTCATCCAAACGGAACGGAAGTGGTATCCCCTAACTGTTTTCAATGCCATGCCGGATTTATTGATGACCAGTTCATTTTGGGATTGGGAAATACAAGCTATGATTTTACCATTGACCAGGGAGCAAATGGAGAATTGCTAAATGTTTTCGTTGCGCAAGTGTACGGTTTAGATTCGCCTGAATACGAGGCTTACGAGCCGTTTTCGGAGGCCTTAGCAGTCACTGAAGGGAAATTGACCACGGAGGTCGTAGGTGCCAATCCAGCAGATAAGTTGGCTTTGATCTTGGCTGCCCATCGAAATAAAGAGGATTTGACTTGGCAAGATGAGCCTGGACTATTTATACCAGATGAACTCATTCCTGCAGACCCTCCAGCTTGGTGGCTTTTGAAAAAAAAGAATGCCATGTTTACTACCGGTATTGGAAGAGGTGATTTTTCCCGCTTAATGATGGCATCGAGTTTACTCACTTTGAAAGATAGTACAAGGGCAAGAGAAATTGATGCGGAGTTTTCTAATGTTCAAGCGTTTATTGAAAGTATAGAAGCACCGATTTACCCTAGAAATATTAATGAAGAAGCTCGAAATCGTGGTGAAATACTCTTTTTAGATCATTGCTCAGTTTGCCACGGTACCCCATCTAATTATCCTAATTATTTGGTGGATTTTGAAATTTTAAAAACGGATAGTCTCTTAGCCCTAACTAATTATGCTTATGATGACTTCTTGGCCTGGTATAACGAGTCATGGTTTAACAAAGTGCCTAATTCAGCTTCGTTAGTCCCCGGTAACGGATATGTCGCACCACCTCTTGATGGGGTTTGGGCAACGGCGCCCTATTTGCATAACGGATCTGTGCCGACACTTTGGGATTTGCTTAATAGTGGAGATCGACCCACCTACTGGAGGCGAACTTTTGATTCCAATGATTTTGACCATGAAAAAATAGGATGGAATTATACAACTCCGCCAACTAAGCAAGATAAAAGAACTTATGATGCTACTCTACGAGGCTATGGTAATCAAGGTCATGATTTTGGAGATCACTTAAGCGATTCCGAACGATGGGATTTAATAGAGTATCTAAAAAGCCTCTAACTTATTCTACCCCAATCACGAATGACATGCGAAATTTTACTCAAATAATTTCTTAGGATCGTATTGGATGGGTGCTCTAATTTTGGGTCTGCGTCAATTATTTTTTGAGCTAATTGACGTCCAGTCTCAATAATGGATTGATCTTTTACAAGATTTAAAAGTTTAAAGTCCATAACACCAGATTGCTGCGTTCCTACTATATTTCCTGGACCCCTTAAACGCATATCAGCCTCTGCTATTTCAAAACCATTTGTTGTTCTGACCATCGTATGTATACGTTCCCTAGCGTCTTTGCTAAGCTTATTCGATGACATTAGTATACAATATGATTGTTCGCCGCCTCGTCCCACTCGCCCTCTTAATTGGTGAAGTTGAGACAGTCCAAAACGCTCCGTATTCTCAATAACCATTACTGTCGCATTCGGCACATTGACACCTACTTCAATAACAGTCGTGGCAACCATGATTTGAGTTTTTTTGTTTACAAAGCGCTGCATTTCTAAATCCTTATCCGCAGCCTTCATTCGACCGTGAACGACACTTATTTGAAAGTCTGGTCTGGGAAAATAAGTTAGAAGTTGTTCGTAACCATCATTTAGATTTTGCAAATCAAGCTTTGCAGATTCTTCGATTAAAGGGTAAACAATATAGATCTGCCTACCTAAAGCGATTTGCTTATGCATAAACTCAATCACTCGAGATCGATCAGATTCTCTTTTATGTAGGGTTTTTACTTCCTTTCTTCCTGGGGGTAATTCATCAATCACAGATACGTCTAAATCCCCATAAACAGTCATGGCTAAGGTCCTCGGAATGGGTGTTGCCGTCATAACTAAAATGTGAGGAATACGAACTTTGTTCTTCTGCCATAGTTTGGACCTTTGAACAACACCAAAACGATGTTGTTCGTCAGTTATGGCAAGTCCTAAGTTTTTAAATACGACAGGATCTTCTAGTAATGCATGTGTACCAATTAGGATGTGTATTTCTCCTTGGACCAATAACTCTAATAGGTCTTTTCGTTTTTTACCCTTTACCGTGCCACTTAAAAATCCTACTCTTAATCCCATTCCTTCAAGGGATTTGCTTATTGATTTATAATGCTGCTGCGCTAATATCTCAGTTGGAGCCATTAATGCAGCTTGAAATCCATTATCAATCGCCAGTAACATACACATAAGGCCTACTATCGTTTTTCCGCTTCCGACATCCCCTTGCAGTAATCTGTTCATCTGGATTCCTTGACCTAAATCATGTCTGATTTCGCGTATGACTCTTTTCTGAGCTTGTGTTAATTCAAAGTTGAGTTTATTATTAAAAAATTCTGTAAAGTTTTTTCCCACTTTCGTGAATGTTGCCCCTCTTAACTTTTGCTTACGCTGAATTTTACTTGTCAACATTTTTAATTGCAAAAAGAAAAACTCTTCAAATTTTAATCGTTCCTGAGCCCGATGGAGGGAGTCGATATTTTTAGGAAAATGTATCCATTGATACGCTTCATATCGAGCACATAATCGCATCTTTTTAGTGATGTATGGCGGTAAATTTTCTGGAAAATCCTCTTTGCTAAGTTTATCAAAAAGAGCTTTGATAAGTTTTCGTCGTTGCTTGCTATCAAGACCTTTCGAGTTTAATTTATCTGTAGAATGATACACGGGAACAAATGATTGTCCTTGGGTTTTGAATTCGTCTTTCTGATCTAGTTCAGGATGGACAATACTTTTGGATCCTTTGAAAATATTGATTCGACCAAATACGGTATACTTCGAACCGGGTTTGAGTGATTGTTCTAGAAATTTTACCGATTGAAACCAAACCAGCTCTATAAATCCTGAACTATCTTTGAATTGAGCGACTAATCGATGTCTTCGATTTTTCCCCTGTATTTTTTCGACCGAAATAAGAGTGCCATGGAGTTGGACCATAACGCCATCTTCCCTAATGTCTTTTATCAGGTGTATTTGTGTTTTATCTACGTAACGAAAAGGAAAATCCTCTAATAAATCTTTGAACTTAAAAATGCTTACCTCTGTTTTAAATAATTCAGCACGAGAAGGCCCAACTCCTTTTAGGAATTCAATGGGGCTATCTAGTGTACTGGAATTAAAAAAAGCCAAGATTTCTTTTTGATTTATACGAAAGTATAAAATTCGCGAAAGCGCTAATAAGAATACATAGCTACTGAATATCTTTGTGAAAAAATAATCCTATGGGAAAAAGGCAGTTACAGGTCGCCGAACTAGTTAAACGAAACTTTGGAGTTGTGCTCCAACAGCAGGGCTCATACATTTATGGTGATGCATTCGTAACGGTTACTAATGTGATTATGTCTCCTGATTTTGGATTGGCTAAAATATATGTATCTGTCTATAATGTAGCAGATAAACAGAGTGTTGTGGATGTTTTAAACCAACATAACGCTAGTCTGAAATCTTCTTTGGTTCATAGGATTCGTAAGCACGTGAGACGGATCCCCAATATTGATATTTATCTTGATGAAACCTTGGACGAAATGTATCAACTGAATGAATTGTTTGATCGCCTACATGCAGAAAATAAAATGGGTGTCGAAGAAGAAGAATGATTATTAGGCTGGAGTTACGCTAATCAGTTGAGCAAGTCTAGCCGAAATTTTTACGGTTTTTTGGCCAAGTTTAATTACTACCGATTCTTTGTCCATTTTTTCAATCACAAATCGCGCATCTGGAAGAATTCCCAATTCCCACAACTCACTCTCAATTTTATCGTTTATCTGAGTTTTGGAAATTCGAGCCCTAGATTTAGGTTTAAGCTTTAGTATAGAATGTACGGGTAAAGTCTCTTTTTTAGGAATTGGTGACCCATGTGGATCTTCAGTAGGGTAGCCTAACACTTCATCAACTTCATCCAAAATATCATGTGTTAGGTGATGTTCTAATCGCTCAGCTTCATCGTGTATTTGACCTTCCTGAAGTCCCATTTTATTTACTTGATAAGACTCCCATAAACGATGGGCCCGTACTAATTTTTGGGCTTCTTTTTCTCCTTTTAGACTTAAGTCAATGCCATCCTTTGATACTAATAGGATCCCTTCTGCTTCCAAATGTTTAACATGTTTTTTGAGTTTTGAATTAGAATATGCGAGGCGATTCTTAAGCATCTCAAAACTGGCGAGCTGTCCTTTTTTTAGTCTGTTTGTATACTTTATTATGTCTTCTCTTTCAATTTTAGCACGCTGTCTTTTTTGTCTTAAATATCTAGCGACTAATCCTTTACTAGGCGCGAGAAAAACAGCCGAAAAATAAAAAACAGTGGCTACTACGGCCATAGCAGGTCCTGGGGTCGTGTCCCAGATTACAGCTAAAATAAAACCTACTAGAGCAGAGAGTAACCCTAAAAATGAAGAGATCAAAATGACATGTTTCAATTTGTCAGAGAGAAGAAGAGCAGTAGCGGCGGGAGTTATTAACATGGCCACCACCAATATGACACCTACTGTGCTTAAAGCACAAACCACAGCAAAAGATAAAAGAAGCATTAAAAAGTAATGCACCGTTTTCACTGAGATTCCCATGGTTTCAGCTATTGTGGGCTGGAAGGTTGTGATAAATAAGTATCTGTAAAATAGTGTTAAAGAAATAATAGTATACACTAGAAATATTGAGGTCAGGATTAAATCTTGATTACTGATACTTAAAACATTTCCGAACAGAAAATCTTGTAAGTCTAAGTGAACGCCTTCAGCTGTATTTAACCATGATATACCCATAACACCTATTGAAAACATGGCAGTGAATACAATACCTATTGCTGCATCATTTTTGGTTTTTACTTTGTGTTGGATCCAAGTGATGCCTACAGCAGTAACTATGCCCGCGATAACTGATCCAATAAAAAAACCAATCGTGCTGTAACCAAGAATAAGAAAAGCAACAAATACACCCGGCAATATGGCATGTGCCAAAGCATCCCCGATTAAAGACATGTTTCTTAATACAATGAAACATCCAATAGCTCCACACATAACCCCAACCATGGATGAGGCAAGTAAAGCGCGAATTGCCCAAGGCTCTGATAAAGTATGTATTAAATCATTCACCTCACAAAACTACAAATTAATTTAGTCAAAAAATAAATTTAGGCTAGTCTAAAAATATTTGAATGCACCCTCTTTCATGGCATATGGGGAGATCCAAATATGCTCCGCTGCTATATTTTCCAAAACTACTTTTATTAAAATCATAGCACCAACAATCAGATGAGCTCTTTCTTCAGGAAGTCCTGGAATTGCTTTACGAGCTTCTAAGTCTGAATTCATAATAGTATCATAAAGCTGGTTAAATTCATCAATTTTTATTTGATGTGTTCGTCCCGCGGAGTTCTCAGTTGTCGTCATATTTTGAAGAACCTCAAAAGACCCTGATGCGCCAATTAATGCCGTAAAGCTTATATGGTGAACATACTTAATTAGTTCGAATGCTGACTCGGTAACGAATTTCATAATCTCGGAAATTTCATTTGCTAAGATGGGTTCGGAATGATGAAAATTCCTTTTGAGAACAGCGATCCCTATGGGAAGTGAAATTGTCCATTCAATTTGACCTTTAGACAGGTGAATAAATTCGACGCTCCCTCCACCTATATCCATAACTAAAAATTCTCGTGGATCATCTTCTATGGCTAAGAGGGTTCCCGATCCAATCAAAATGGCCTCTTTGGTTCCCGAAATAATCTGCACTTTGGATTCCAGAATATCTTCTATTTGATCTATTAAGGAAGAAGCATTAGATGCGCGTCTGAGACCTTCTGTTCCTAGAATTGTAAGATGAGTTATATTTTGTTTTTGTAGTTGACACTTAAAATCCTTAACCGCTTCAATGGCTCTGTGAAACGCGTTTTGTCCAATATTCGCGATGCCGTTTTCTGCGAGGTACACATACCTTCGATTCCTTAATACTTCGGTAATCTTAGTTCCGTCAAAAGTGGCAATGAGAAGGTGAAAAGTGTTAGTTCCGAGATCAATAACTGCTTTAGGATTATTGTTGGGAGTTGATGCCATTTTTCCTCATTTCCAAAGCTTGATTAATCATCTGATTATAAAATTTAATTCCGTTAGGACTCATCGCGTTGGCGTATTTAGGGCTTTTACCATCCATGAAAACATAAAATTGACAAGTTTTACTAAAATACACTTCGGCTTCTAGGACGATCTCACCATTTATTTGAAAGAATTCTCTGGCTATGGGTTTGCAATCTGTTGGTATGCCCGTGGGCACAGGACGTTTATCTATATATCCGAGATTAGCGTGAATACTTGGCTTTTCTGATTGACTCATGCTAAACGGAAGCTCATAAAATATATAATCCACAAATTCACAATTATCCCATAAGTCTTGCATGATCTCTACTGGAATAGACGGTAATACTAGATTATTCGCTTGCTCCTTAGAAACATCGGAATTTTGAGGAGAGTCCGCTGCGGTGGTCGGTTTTTCTTGACAAGAACTAAGACAAAAAAGAAGGACTAAAATGAGACTGTAAATTTTCATAAACATGTGGATTCTTTCGCGAAAGCGAGATTATAAACTAAATTCTAATCTTAAACTCCAAAAATAGGATTTCAATCCTGATTCTAACAGATTGGTAAAATCTCTTGTATATCTGGCACTTCCTGCCCATCTTGAGTTTATTTGATATCCAACACCCAAATGGTAACTTAAAATACTACTGCGGAAGTTTTCGATGTCTTCAACAAACTGGCTGTTGGTCGAACTCGCATTGACAAGGTAACCATAAGATATTCCAAGTTCGGCTCGAACTTTATAATATCCTTCCTCTTCTATAAACCAATCTTGAATCCCAAAAATGAACGGTATTTCAATATAGTCAAGATGAGTACGAGACTGATCGCTTGGTGTGCCCAGGGTGATTTCAGATTGACTTCCTCTTTGGTCAAACAAAAACTCTAGTCCACCATAGTATCTATCGTTTATATTTCGTGTAACACGAAGACCGCCTACAAGACCTAATTTATCAAAGCCAGCTAAGTTATCTCCATCAATTTGTGAAGCCGTGAAGCCAGCTAAAATACTTGCATTAAATCCTTGAGCCTGAGAGGTATAGGGCAATAGAAATAAACTAGCAATGAGTATTGTTCCAAGTCTTTTCATAATTGTTGCATTAAAAAAAATCATATTTAAAGACGTATTATGATAAATCTATATATCTTTCGGTCGTAAAGATTACGCCACAAATATATCTTTCTGAACGATGAAATTTACGAAAAGTGTGTTGACTACAATCTTAGATCTTATGGAAAGCATAGGCTATAAGGTTCGTTTTGAGAAAGGAAATTTTCAATCTGGTTATTGCATTGTCAAAAGCCAAAAGATTGCTATCGTTAATAAGTTTTTTGATACCAAGGCACGGATTAATTGTCTGTTGGATATTTTGTCTCAGATCAATTTTGAGCATGAGTCCTTAACCGTAGATCAATTAAATCTCCTTCAGAATGCAGGAATACAATTAAAAGAGCCTCAAAAAATGGTGGCTTAATCCTTGCGTATTCGATTTTTGGGCACGGGGACCTCTCAAGGAATACCTATCATTGGATGCCACTGCAGTGCCTGTAAGTCTAAAGACCCAAAAGATCAGAGATTTCGTACTTCCGTATTAATTCAAAGAGATTCTACGACTATTCTTATTGATTCTGGTCCTGATGTGCGCATGCAATTACTCAGGGCAGAGGTCAAGCAATTACATGCCGTCCTGCTTACCCACGAGCATAATGATCATGTTATAGGTTTAGATGACTTAAGACCATTAATATTTCGAAGCGAAGCACGTGAAATGACGCTATACGGTATGACACGGGTATTAGATCAAGTAAAATCCCGATTCGCTTATGCTTTCGCAGAGGTTCCTTACCCAGGTGCTCCAAAATTTAATCTTAAACCTATTGATTTTTTTGAGACTTACTCCATTGGTAAAATCGACTTTACACCTTTTCCAGTGATGCATGGAGGACTAAAAATTGCCGGGTACAGATTTAAAGATTTTTGTTACATCACTGATTGCAAATATTTAAACAAAGAATGTATCTCCCTCATAAAAGATTGTGAAGTTTTAGTGTTAAACGCCCTTCGAATAAATGAGCATCCCACACATTTAAATTTTGACGAAAGTCTAAAACTGATTCAAGAAATTTCACCTAAAAAAGCCTATCTCACTCATCTTTCTCATGATTACGGGGCTATAGCCAACTTTCAAGGATTACCCGAGCATGTGCAGTTTGCTTATGATGGATTAGAGATTGTCGTCTAAGACATACTTTTAATTTTTTGCCTCTTATCGCAACAATAAGCTATTAGCTGCGCTTAATAATTAGTATCTTACTGCATACTATGAGCCCTAAGAAAAATTTCATATTAGTTCTTGTTTTTTGCCTTTCGGCAATGGGATTTTGTTCGGCTCAGCAAAACGCCGCAAGCAGTTTGGCTTCCTTTAATAAATATCAATTTAATCCCGCATTTGCAGGGCTTGATAACTCCTTGTCTTTGAATTTGGGATTCCGCTCACAATGGACAGGTTTGATCGAAGCCCCACAGTTTATGGAGATAAATGGACATTTACCTTTGTACCGGTTAAAGGGGGCTGCAGGCATGAGAATAAATAATGAATCTGCTGGGCTATGGAGTCAAACTGGGGTGGAGTTTTCTTATAATTATGTATTTGATAGAAGTTTTGGGTTGTTTTCCTTTGGTACTTCATTAGGTGTCCTTCAGGGAAGATTAAATGGGCGAGAATTAATTACGCCCGACGGGGTTTATGAGGGGAGTACTGTAGATCATCAGGACCCTATCCTTGGTACTGCAGAACTTTCTGAAGTAGGATTGAGTTCAGGAATTGGATTTTATGGTTTGATGGAGTTTTTGGAATTTGGGATCTCGGCAAAAAATTTGCCCGAATGGAATAGTAGTTTTTCTCAATTTGGATTGTTTGCCAATACCCTGTATAACTTTTACGGGGAATACAAATGGCGGTTAAGAGAAAATCTGAGAGTTCATCCAATTTTACGCATACAAAGTGACTTAAACGAAACGCAAGTAGAGTCTTTGGTCATAGTGAAATATAATGGCAATGTTTTTGGTGGAGTAGGGATGCGGGGATTCAGCGAAACGTCGTTAGAATCATTACTGGTAATTGCGGGAATAAAGATTAACCCTAATCTAACATTACATTATAGTTATGATGCTGGTTTTTCTCAAATTCGACGTGTGAGTGAAGGTTCTCATGAAATTTTAATAAATTACAATCTCAATAAACTATTGGGAGAGGGACAGCTTCCAAGAATAATCCATAATCCGCGCCATTTGTAAATAATCATTGATTCCTTTAAAAAGTAAAGGAGTTGACATAATAACATGCGATTTGAATCGTTGGATAATCGCTGAAGGATATATTTGTTTGTAACTAGGGGGCAAAATTCAAAATTTAATTTTTGATAATTGCGTAACGCAATTATCTTTACGCATCAAATTTTGAAAAGACCTCCGATTTAGTCGGTAAAATAGTAGTTGTACAATGAAAAAAGCGTCAATTTCTCTAATCGGTTTCCTCATGCTGATCTTGATCATAAGTTCCTGTAGCCGTCAGGAAAATGGTCAGTTAATCGGAGTCTTAGAAAGACCTTCATGGAGTGGTATTAATCCATATGGTATGGTTTACATTCCATCTGGAACTTTACACATTGGTCAAAGTGATCAGGATGTCTTTATGACACATGTTCAAAAGGCAAAATCCATTTCTATCCAAGGTTTCTACATGGATGATACAGAAATTACGAATAACGAATACCGTCAGTTTGTGAACTGGGTAAGAGATTCTATCGCTCACGTGACCATGGGAGATTTTTATGAAGACGATTATGGTAATGAGAAATTGGATTGGGAGTACGAATTGGATTGGAGTGACGAGACTTTAGACGAGTTGTATTACGAAGGTGATATGGCTTTTGATGGAGAAAGACAAATTGATACTCGAAAACTCACATACAAGTATCAATGGATTGATTGGAAAAAAGCGGCGCATTCACAAGACATTGTACGTACACAACTTATTGAAGATGAAGAGGTAGAAGTATATCCAGACACTCTATGTTGGATTAGAGACTTCTCGTATTCATATAACGAGCCATATGCTCGAAATTATTTTTGGCATCCTGCTTTTGACGATTATCCAGTTGTAGGTGTTAATTGGAAGCAAGCAAAAGCCTTTTGTCACTGGAGATCTCATTTATGGGATTCGTTTAAAGGAGACGAACCAAATACGGAAGAATTTAGATTGCCTACAGAAGCAGAATGGGAATATGCTGCTAGAGGTGGTCATGATTTAGCACCTTACCCTTGGGGTGGTTACTATGTTAGAAATGCTAAAGGATGTCTTCTTGCCAACTTTAAGCCTGGTAGAGGAAATTATCCTGAAGATGGAGGCTTGTATACAGTAAAAGCGGATGCGTACTTCCCTAATGATTTTGGTCTGTATTGTATGGCTGGAAACGTTTCGGAATGGACTGAATCTGCCTTCGTAGAGAACGCATATTCTGCACAACACGACCTTAACCCAGATGTAAAGTACGATGCAAAAGATGATGATCCTGATGTGTATAAAAGAAAAGTAATTAGAGGTGGTTCTTGGAAAGACATTTCATATTTCCTTCAGACAGGTACTCGTCACTGGGAATTTCAAGATACAACGAAGTCATACATCGGATTCAGATGTGCTTTGACTTTCTTAGGAAGATCACTTAATGATTTCTAGAATAAGTTAACTTAATTAAAAAGGATAAATACACTCTATTTATCCTTTTTTAAGCTTTAAACTGAACAACTTCGACGAACAAAATATAATGGCTCGTTTGTCGTTCAAAAAATATGCAATTTATTAACTAACCATTTTCAATTAAGTAAAAATGAGTTTCGTAAAGTCAAAAGGATTTAAATATTTTAAAAATTTAGTTATTGGTGTGGGTGCAGCAGTAGTAATGCTTGGTGCACTTGGAAAGATTAACAGTTACCCATGGGGTGGTATGGCGATCACAGCTGGGTTGATTGTAGAAGCGGTATTATTCTTCTTCTTAGGTGTCATCGGACCAGAGAAGGATTACTATTGGGAAAAATTATACCCAGGATTAGATAGTTATAATTCTAATATTGCTCCTATTACAGCAGGTGAAGGTGCTAGTAGAAATTTAGATGCGGACAGAGTAGAAACAAACCTTGGAGGTATGTTAACTGAGCTTCAGTCTATGTCTAAAAGCTTAGGATCACTTAAAGCGCTTCAAGAAGTTGATTTTAGTGAGACTGGTGAGCAAATCAAAGGCATGCACAATTTCTACACTAAGCTTAATGATGCTATGTCTTCGTTAAACGAAACAGTAGAAGATACAAAGTTATACAAGGAGCAAATGACTTCTTTAAATAAAAACCTTTCTTCGTTGAACGGTGTGTACGGAAACGTACTTTCTGCGTTCCAGAAAGGTGTAAGCTAATTTTAAGTCACTTTATTTATTCATTTAGAAAAAACTTAAAATATGTCTATACCTAAGGAACCCAGGCAGTTGATGATTAATATCATGTACTTGGTATTAACTGCGCTCTTGGCATTAAATGTATCTGCAGAGATATTCAATGCATTCGAAATGGTTGATAAAGGACTTAAGTCCGCGAATACCTCTTTAGATGCAGCTAATGCGGCTTTGCCTGAAGTCATTAAAGAGAGTGCTAAGAAAAAAGGATCCCTTCAAGTGTATGCGGATCGTATTGATCCCGTAAGAGCATTATCAGCAGAAGCTACTACATATATCGCAGGTGTGGTTGATAAACTCATCGATGAATCTGGTGATAGAGATGGCGTAGTTGGTGATGGAGATTACGTGATGGTCAAAGATAAGCGTGAACTTAAAGGAAAGAAAGCTTATGATGCTACGACAAGATTTATGGTCGATGAAGGAGGTGGAGAAGAGCTAAAAGCTAAGATGACTGAGTGGAAAGAAACTTTCTTATTATTTATCGATTCTTCTGAGCGTGCTGATTATATCAGTAAAATTCCAATCGAAATCGACGAT
>JAHDBE010000347.1 GCA_020630555.1 Saprospiraceae bacterium | reverse complement strand
CAATACCATCATTTTAAAATTCTTTATGAATATTTCTCCAGAGCGTCAGTTGGAGAAATTGCAAGAGCGCAAAGATTTATTGAGGAAGAATTATAAACATAATGATGGTGATTGGGAAGAGCGGAAACATTGGGATGCATACATGGAAGCCTATGAATATGCACTCAATGAGTCACAAATCCCTTGGCATATAATCCCATGTGATCAGCGGTGGTATAGAGATTATGTGGTTGCAAAAACCGTATTAAAGTCCCTCAAGAGTTTTAAAATGAAATTCCCACCTCTAGCGAAAAATGATTAAGGAAGTTGCCAAGGTAAGGGTTGATAAATGGTTATGGACAGTACGGATATTTAAAAGCCGATCTCTAGCCACTAAGCTCTGCAAGAGTGGGAAAGTGAAGCTAGGTGAAAAGATTTGCAAGCCTGCTACTTTAATTTTTCCTGACGACATTGTACATGTTCATAAACAAGGTTACAACTTAACGTTTAAGGTGGTTAAACTTATCAAGTCGAGAGTTTCAGCCACATTAGCAGAAGGTTGCTACGAAGATCTTACTCCAGAAGACGAATACAATAAGTTTAAAAATTGGTTTGTAGGTAAAGCAGGATCAGAGTTCCGAGAAAAAGGAACAGGAAGGCCAACCAAAAAGGAAAGACGTACTATTGAAGATTTTAAAGATCAACAATGGTGGGAATACATTGATACTGAAGAGGATTAATTTTTGATGAATTTATCCGTTAAATAATGACTATTGTTGAATAGGACCCGGATGATATACATTCCGGAAGTCATTTCACTAAGATTCATTACATTTCTAAACTGCTGTATGCCTTGAATATATTGGCCGTCCATTGAGTAGATTTCAATTTTATCTATTTCTGATGGTGTATCTGAGAACAATCTGAGTTCTTCGTTTATTATGTTGTTTATCAATTTAAAACTATGCGTAAATGCTGTTGGGTTGGTACTTGAAGGTTTTTCGAAACAGGCTTTCAAACATTCGTCTGAGACTATTTGATCTTCTAGCATACCACCACAAATAATAAAGCAATCATTCCCAATGTCTGCTGCACCTCTTAGATCCATGGGCAATGCCGCGGTGATCGGTTCTAAATCCTCTAAGACAGATGATTCGAAAGCTGAAATGGCTTTGTAGTTTGGTGGAACACCTTGATTATTTGTGTACGCTAAGCCATTGTAGTTGTAGGTTTTATCTGATCCCCCTAACCAATGAATATATTCTTCTGTGCGTACACATGCAGCTCGGTAAGGGCTTTGGTCAACAATGTCTCTAGTCCAAACTATTTCGCTTATGTTGTTGGGGTTGATGGCTCCTTTTCTCAAATTAGGCGAAGGTAAAAAGTTGCCTCCAGGCCCTGCACCACCTAAATAATATATGGTATCCCCAATCACTTCACCACTGCCCCCAAAAACCATAAAAGCTGAATTTGATGGAACTGGATCACCCATCATCCAAGTATCATTCTTAGTGTCATAGATTTGAACATCAGGTACATGGCCACTATCTGTCCAACCAGTAATTATGTAGATGTAGCGATTTTTATAAACGAATTGGACATGATCATCTATAGGGACAGGTATAGAAGCACCGTCTTCAATAAAATTGTTTTCCGAAATCACAAAGCGATGGATGTGATTGGATGATTGTTCGGTTCCATTTTCGAAAACGTAATAACCTCCGACGATATAAATGGTATCGCCTATTGTCGAAGCGGAAGCAGCGATTTTTCCTCGATCATCTGGTAAGTCTGGTAATGCTTCCCAAGTTTCGTTTTCAAGGTCCATACGATAAGATCGCAAGTGTATTCCATCGAATTGTTTAGTCGAGTCTATTCCGGCGAAGGTATAGATGTATATTTTACCATCTAATATTCCTTCGGTTTGTGCATTGTTGGAAATAGGTTCTGGCATTTTCGTTTCAAGGAGCTCAATATTCCAAGATTGAGCATTAAGATTAAAGCTTAAGAAAGCAAAGAGGCTAATAAAAAGATACTTCATTCTTAAAAATAAAAAACCCCGACCATCACCGTGGATGATCGGGGCCGAAAAACTTGAATTAGTCTTTTAGCCTGAATGCTGTGTTAAGATAATTCTATGAAAATCTAATACATCTATCAGGTTTAGTGAATAACTGTAAAAGGTACTATTTCAATACTGCCTTCGGAAATGACTCTGGCAAAATATTCGCCTGAGTTAAACTGAGAAATAATTATGTCTTGTGTATTTGTTGTCTGTAATAAGAGTCGCCCTGTCTGGTCTAGTATTTCAACCTTCTGTATTGGCAATTCATTTGAAGTCTTGATATTGATATAATCAGTCGTAGGGTTCGGGTATACGATGACTTCATAGTTATGAGTTAAGTCTACATTATTTGAAGGAATAATATCATTTATTTCTGATTCTAATGTAAACAACTCTTTCGCTGCATTTAGAAGGTATGATGGTCTAGTATCATTTACACTAAATACTTCGTTCAACGTAGCATTAAATTGGGCAAAGATTTCAATTGTAAACATGACTTGATCATCTTCCAATGCCGTAGCATCTGTAGAATTGCTATAGTGTACTAAATTTAATTCTCCTGTTTCAGTAGTATGATAGTTAACTGTTGAAATGTCGAAGAGATCCGAACTTACATCAATAATACTTACTAGCTCAGTGTCAAAAATGAAACTATTTTGGAAAGCTACAATGTCTAT
>JAHDBE010000346.1 GCA_020630555.1 Saprospiraceae bacterium | reverse complement strand
ATACTATCAATAGCATAATAAATGCTCCTTTTTGAACACGATAAAACCATTTTTTATTTGGAATTTCTCGGTAATGATTAAGGTAATAATCTACTTGTTTGTTTTTCATTTTAATTTTGTTTGCTTCTCTTAGTCAGAAGCATAGATTGTACAAATTAATAGATTACACTGATTTCTATTTCATACCATCAAAAACCAAAATCAAATCCGTGTCATCAGCTACAATCCGTCCCGATAATTATGTCGAGGAAAAATGATTCAGACAGGTTTACTGAATTTCAGGATTTTCAGAAATAAGCACTATCAAAAATCCTGTTAATTCAATAATTCTGCTAATACTGATTCTAATAATTTGCCCAAGTTACAAACTTAAAATATCTCGGTATTATAAACAGATAGTCACCGATTGTCTAAGTTTGTAACTTAGACATTTCATCAACTGACACCATTTATTTTAGCACAAGTTGCAAACTTGCGTTATCGTTCTCTTAACCTCTGCAAAAATAACAATCCGCGCCATCCGAGTCATCGGTGCAAATCCGTGATTCAGACATTTTTCCGATCGTCTAAGTTTGCAACTTAGACATTTCATCAACTGACACCATTTATTTTAGCACAAGCTGCAAACTTGCGCTATCGGGTTCTCTTAACCTCTGCGAAAATATTAATCCGTGACATCCGTGTAATCAACAGCAAATCCGTAATTCAGACAATTATCACAACGCGAGTCGCTTAAACTCCATGCTCTTAATCTAGTACAATCATCAGTACGACATTTTTATATTAGTTCGAGGTTACAAATCTCGAACAGCGGGGTATATTATTCCATAAATCCTTTTAAATCTGATTCTGTTACTATGATTTCTGCCTCTTGTTCCACTTTTACAAATATTGGATCTTGCTTCTCCCAGTTTCCTTCTTCGTCCTTTTTATATGTACGTATCTCTACTTCAACAACTACTTTAGCTTTAAAACTAAATCTCGATTCTATTTCAGTCAAAATATTAGATTCAACTCCTAGTCCTACTCCCTCCTTTGAAATATCTAATCTAATTTTCCCTCCAACTTCCTTATTCTTATATTTTTTAGATTTTAGCTGTTTTTTTGAATCATAGTCAACTTGCAATGTATAGTCAATTTTAGTGTACTTGTGATAATATTCGTTTCCATTCTCATCGGTAAAATAGAAATCGTCTTCAAAATCCTCATCACTATTCACTGATTTTTCTTCAACATATCCTTGAATAACATCCTTAACACTTGACCCTTCAAATCCAAGAATACAGAACCATGATAACTCTGTAATATAGCTGGTCGTTAAAGTTTTAGAAGGTATTCTTTTATACAATTTTGCATCTATTTTATTGGTGAGCTCGGATGAATTAACGAGAACCTGTGACGTCTTAGTCTGCTCCAAACCTGCTGCATCTACATACTTCGCTTCCTCCAATCCCTCCAACTCCACATGAGAAATCACCTTATTCCCACTAAACTGATATGCTGAATAATGTGGATATTTAGCAGTCAAAGGATCCACAGCAAAAAACCGCCCCAATCTCGGGTCATGCATCCTATACTTATAATTCAAAGAATTGCCTTTCCCTTTTAACTCATTGTCCATTTCCTGACTTTGGAAGCCGAATCTGCCGTCCGCATAGTCTTCATTTCTTTCCGGATTCATCATCCCAAACGGATAATAATCGCTCACCGTCCATAGGTCAGCCGTGTAGTAATCCACATTACCAGAACCGTCATTCTCCGCTAGCTTTCGATCACTCACTGTAGCAAGGACATTATTCCGATGCTCGGTCAGTTCGTAATATTTACTGCCACGACGCTGCCAGGCGTATTGTGTTTTTTCGGTGTTATTATATTTCACTGCATTTCTTAGATCGCCTATGGTGCCGTCTATGCGGACTTCTCCCAAGCGACTGCTGCCATAGATGTAGGCAGATTGCCATTTGAGTACACCGTCATCTTGTGGGGTGTTTTCGGCTGTGTAGGTCGCCATAACATTGCCGGTGGCATCAAGCACGTAAAAAGTGTAATTCTTAGTCCCATCATCAAAGACTTTACGGACGCGATTCCCCATAGGCCCATAGCTGAGGCTCATGGTGCCTTTTAGGTTTTGCATTTCTTTCACCTTACCAGAGACATTCCAGTCTATCTTCATACTTTCAGAGATATCCTCAACAAGATTACCATTGGCATCATAGATATAGTTGCCAGGGTCTTGATCGTCGATATCCATATCGTAGTTTCCATCGGCAATTGCATCATCCACATGTTCGAGACGATTAGTGCCACTGGTATAATGGTAGGTAAAAGCATCCATTTCAAGATTATTGCCATTACTTGTTGTGCCATTACGCATAAGAGATAAGATGTTTCCATTGGGGTCATATTTATAGGCTGTTCCATAATCACTGACAGATGCAGTAGTCAATCCCCATTTATTTTGGTTGACATCCAGTCCCGTGTATTTCGTCGATGTTTTTAGTCGATGCAGTTGGTCATAGCTGAATGCCATGCCTTGTGAGCCCATCTTTTTCTTTCCGT
Organism: Saprospiraceae bacterium; assembly: GCA_020630555.1. Lineage (GTDB taxonomy): Bacteria > Bacteroidota > Bacteroidia > Chitinophagales > Saprospiraceae > JAHDCZ01. The sequence continues at coordinate 163 of JAHDBE010000346.1, read as the reverse complement.
TTTTCATAGGAGAGATGGCGGTGATCATGCTTTGGATATTGCCATTGTACAAATCAAATTGGGGGCGATGATAAGCAGTATTGTTATAATCAGGTTCCCAGTTTGCACTGCTGATCGACTTATAATCGCCAGTAAAATATCTAAGATTGTAACCCGTTGCATC
>JAHDBE010000345.1 GCA_020630555.1 Saprospiraceae bacterium | reverse complement strand
TTATAACGCATGGTTATGATCTGGATGCTGAACAGATATTAAGATCTGCTTTGTTTGAAGAAGAGTATAATGAAATGGTCATTGTCAAAGACATTGAATTATATTCTTTATGTGAGCACCACATGTTGCCATTTTTTGGTAAAGCTCACGTAGCATATATTCCAAATGGTTATATAGTGGGTCTCTCAAAAATACCTAGGATAGTCGATGTCTTTGCCAGAAGATTACAGGTTCAGGAAAGACTTACATCTGAAATTCTGGATTGTATAGATAAAACTTTAAAGCCATTGGGTGTGGCGGTAGTCATAGAAGCGGCTCATATGTGTATGATGATGAGAGGGGTACAAAAGCAAAATTCTGTGACAACCACGTCGGCGTTTCGAGGAGAGTTTAAAAATGTAGAAACACGAAATGAATTTCTTACTTTAATTCAAGCAAATTTGAGATAGAATGTTAGCGTATGTTTATCCAGGGCAAGGAGCTCAATTTGAAGGAATGGGAAAAGATCTTTACGAATCTTCTTCTAAAGCGAAAGATTTATTTGAACAAGCAAATGATGTACTCGGTTTTCGAATTAGTGACGTTATGATAGACGGCAGTGCCGAAGATCTAAAACAAACGAAAATTACACAACCTGCTATATTTCTTCATTCTGTGGTTAAAACTCTCGAACTGGATAGTTTTAAGGCGGATTGTGTAGCTGGACATTCCTTAGGTGAGTTTTCTGCTTTAGTTGCCTCAGGGGCAATGAAATTTGAGGATGGGTTAAGACTTGTACAGATTAGGGCCAATGCGATGCAAAAAGCATGTGAACATCAGGAGTCCACTATGGCTGCCATTTTAGGATTGGAGGATCAACAAGTTGAAGAAGTATGTGACTCTATTGATGAAATTGTTGTTGCAGCTAATTATAATTGTCCAGGACAGTTAGTTATATCAGGGAGTATTAAAGGTGTAGAATTGGCCTGTGACAAATTAAAGGAAATAGGAGCGCGACGTGCATTAATCTTACCTGTCGGTGGGGCTTTTCACTCACCATTAATGGAAATGGCTAGAGCCGAGTTAGCGGATGGAATAGAAGCCTGTGAATTTTCCTCATTAAAATGTCCTATCTATCAAAATGTGACTGCCAAAAAAGAGACGGACATTAAAGTGATTAAATCTAATTTGGTTTCTCAGTTGACAGCGCCCGTTAGATGGACTGATACAATGAAAAATATGGTAGCAGATGGTGTTAGGGAGTTTGTAGAGATTGGAGGAAAAGGAGGAATCATCGGTGGACTATTTAGAAAGTTAGATCGTTCTTTAAATATCCAAACCCTATAATTGGCACATAAGAAGTTTGACATACAACCAGGACGTGTTTTAATCGCACAACCTTTCATGGAGGATAATCATTTTAAAAAATCGGTTATACTGATGTGTGAGCACAATGAAGATGGTTCTTTAGGATTTTTTCTTAATAAGCCCATTAATATGGATATTAGTGAGCTCTTACGAGATTTTCCTGAAAAGGAATTTGAAGTGTACTTTGGTGGTCCAGTCTCTACAGATACCATTCATTATATCCATAATGTAGGAGAACTTTTAGAAGATAGTATTGAGATTTCTAGAGGCGTATATTGGGGAGGCGATTTTGAAAAGCTAAAATTTTTGATTGAGTCAGAATTAGTCAAGCCCCAAAATATTCGATTCTTTATTGGGTATTCGGGATGGAGTGATGGACAATTGGAAGATGAATTGAACACAGGATCATGGATATTGTCAGACATGGATCCTAATTATGCCTTTCAGAATAAAAATAAAGACCTTTGGCAAAATGTTCTCGAAAATAAGGGAGACACATTTACGGTTATAGCGCAAATGGATAACGGCTTTAGTTTAAATTAAAATGGTACTTCTCCAGAATATTTCTCTCCAATATGGCGATCGTCATATTTTCAATAATCTAAATCTCACCTTAAGACCAAAAGAAAAAATAGGTTTAATTGGGCGAAATGGAGCAGGTAAAACTACACTACTCAAAGTAATTTCTGACCAGATTAGGGCCGATGAAGGAAATATTTCTTTCCCAAATGGTTTTAAGATTGGAGTACTTTCTCAGACGCTAACAATTCGTGAAGATGTAAAAATACTTGAGGAGACATTGACTGCTTTTGCAGAAATGAAATCGGATCAAGAAAAATTAGACGGGCTCAATAAAAAATTGACGGAAGCCACAGATTATGAATCTAAAGACTACTATGACTTGATTCAAGAGGTATCTGATTTAACAGAAAAACTGCAGTTTTCAGATCCAGCTCAGGCAGAAATACAAGCTATCAAAGTTCTGTTAGGACTAGGCTTTACGCAAAACGATTTACAACGTAAAATTTCTGAGTTAAGTGGTGGATGGAAAATGCGTGTGGAGTTAGCAAAATTATTACTTATGGCTCCAGATTTGTTGATGATGGATGAGCCTACAAACCATTTGGATATTGAGTCGATCATATGGCTCGAATCCTATTTGAGAAACTACCCAGGTATTGTTTTGGTTATTTCCCATGATACGCGCTTTTTGGATGAAGTGACCAATCGAACGGTTGAGATTGAATTAGGAAAAATAAATAGTTTTAAAGGAAACTATACTAAATACATTTTCGAAAAGGCTCAGCAAAAGGAGATAAATCAAGCTGCTTTTGAAAATCAGCAAAAGCTCATAGCACATAAAGAACAACTTATTGATAAGTTTAGAGCCAAGGCTAACAAAG
>JAHDBE010000344.1 GCA_020630555.1 Saprospiraceae bacterium | reverse complement strand
AAATCCTGTGGCCATTGCGGCCGTGCCGGTTCGATCCCGGCTCCGGGTACTTAAAAGCCCCGACAAGTTTTGTCGGGGCTTTTATATTTTAGACAATAAAATTTAATTCCTAGACTTTTTAGTTCTTTCCTTTTGCTAAAGTCTTTAACAAGCTTCCCGCTTTCAAAGGAGTATCCGAACGCATCCCATTTAATATTTCTAATTGTTGAGATTGACTTGTATTCATGTTAAATCTTCGCATTGCTTCTGCATGAGTCATGTCACTTGGGATAGTAACTATCTTAAGCACGTCAGGCTGTTTATTTATTTTACTTTGGTCTGTTAGCTTCGCAAAACTGTTGATACTTCTTTTGAAGGTCGTAAAGTAATTTCTAAAGTCTTCTGGACTGGACATTCCATGAAATACGTATATAAGCCCTCCATGTTCAATTAAGGTTGTATAAATTCGGATGCTTTGACTTTGACCGTTTTGACCTTGCGTAGTTTGAGTTGAAATCATTGAAAGGGCATTCAAACCATTTATCCTTTGAGTCGATTGTTCAACGACAGTTAATTTGAAATTTGTGATAATGCTACTTTGGGCATCATTGAGCGTTTTCTCAGGAGCTAAGGTCATCGTCAACAATGCCTTTCCTCCTTCTGGAGCCATTTGTACGGCAGAAGGTGTATTGTTTAATCTCCAGCTCTGCGGAACTTCAAAAGAGAATAATAATTCGGGATGGTAAAATACATTCTCTTCAACAAAACCTTGTTTCGGATCCTCACCGACTATCATGCCATCTATCATTCTTAGGTATTCATTTCTATTTGTCTTGAGTGATTCTTTTGGCCAAGTTTCTTGAGCTTTATCGCTAAGTGCGTGTACATCTTCATAACGATTTCCCGGATCGGGATGAGTGGATAAAAAAGTTGGGATAGATTGACCGCTGTCTTCTTGGAGGCGTTTTAATGTTCCAAAGAAATTGGCCATATTATGTGAGTCATATCCAATCTTTGTAGAATAGAGCACACCTAATTCGTCACTTTCCGATTCTGCCGCACGTCCATTTTTTAATAGTAACAATTGCATTCCTGTGCTTGCTTCATTTGCAAATTGTCTAAATTTTTCAGAAAAAATCATTCCTCCCATTAATCCTATTTGAGATAAGATTTGATTTCTATATTGTTTAGCTGAGTGACGAGCAGTTACATGTCCAATTTCGTGACCTAGTACTCCGGCAAATTCAGCTTCATTGTTAAAGTGTGCTAAGATTCCCCGGGTGAAATAAACATATCCACCAGGTAAGGCGAAGGCGTTGACCACAGGACTATCTAGAACCTTAAAACTGTAAGTAAGATGAGGTCGGTGCGAAATTGCTGCCATTTCTTGACCTTTTTCATCAATGAAATTTTGAATTTGATCGTTCTCAAAAAGTCCGTAAGCTGCAACAATTTGAGGGTCAGATTCTGCTCCTAAGGCTATTTCTTGATTTTCGGACATAAAAGAAACTTCCTTTTTTCCTGTTACTGGATTTCTTGAACAAGCGAATATCAAACAGATAGTCGCTACGACCATACTGGATTTAAATAAAACTGATTTGACAGAATTCATGTAATAAGATTTTCTAAAAGACGAATTTAATTTTTAAATCTATGTTAATGTGTAGTTTTGACGAATAATAAATACCTCAAGTTGCAAAAGCATATTCCTACTTTTTTCACAACGTTAAATGTAGTACTAGGGTTCCTTGCTATCGTATATAATGATTTGTTTATCAGTAGCCTATTACTCATGGGGTGCTTGCTGGCCGATCTTTTAGATGGAGCACTGGCAAGAATGCTAAATGAACAAAGTGAATTTGGCAAAGAACTTGACTCCTTGGCCGATGCGCTTAGTTTTGGTGCGGCACCTGCTTATTTGTATTTACAAATGTCTCCGGAAGATGGAATTATTTCATTTTTACCCTCTTGTCTTTTTGTAGCTTGCGGAGCATTAAGATTAGCCAAGTTTAATACTTTAGCACCATCTAAAAACTTTATTGGCCTACCGATACCTTCAGCGGCAGCTGGATTAATGGGTATTTGTATTGCGGTATATTTTGGAAGCAACCAAATGATTAAACTACTCGATATCTATTGGATTTATGCTAGTTTGCCTTTGGTTTTGGGTTTGATGATGTTATCAAGTTTAGAGATGTTTTCATTAAAATCTTTGAAAGCACCTTTGCAACAAAATGTATTTCTCTTCTTAAACATTTTCATCGTCATCCTCTCTCTTATTTTTGTGAGTAGACATGTATTATGGATTGGGGTATTATCATATATCCTCCTTTCTTTAACAAGACATCTATTGGGATTTTCGCATTCGCGAATGCAAAAAAATGCAAAAGTCTAAATTGACTTATTTTTGTAAAAAATTAGAACTAGAAAAATGGCAATTTTTATCACAGATGAATGTATAAATTGTGGAGCATGTGAACCAGAATGTCCAAACAATGCTATATATGAAGGAGGCGTCGAATGGAACATGGAGCAAGGGACGACTTTAAAGTCCGATTATACTTTAGAAAATGGTAAAATCGTCCCAGTTAATGAGATGCAATCACCTATTGAAGAAGAATTCTATTTTATAGTTCCTGATAAATGTACTGAATGTAAGGGTTTTCATGAGGAACCCCAATGTGCCGCTGTTTGCCCAGTAGATTGTTGTGTACCGGACAGGGATCGGGTTGAATCCGAGGAAGTTTTATTAGAGAGACAAGCTGTATTACACGCTTAAATCCC
>JAHDBE010000343.1 GCA_020630555.1 Saprospiraceae bacterium | reverse complement strand
ATAATATTTATATTTATTGTCGTATTTTATTAAATATTTTAAATAATCACACAAATTATGCCTTTTGTCTATAGTATCGATAGTGTCGACAAATCCATCTTAAAGATTTTAACGAAAGACTCTAAAATGCCTTATACAGAAGTCGCCGATAGACTTGGGCTATCCCATGGCACCATTCATCAACGGGTGAAAAAGTTGGAAAAAAGAGGCATCATAAAATCCCATTCTATCGTAATTGACTACAACAAACTCGGTTATAACTTTATTCTATTCTTAGGTATTATAGTAGGTAATGTTGCTAATATTACCACTGTTATTACAGCACTAAAAGCTATACCTCAAATCACAGTCGGACATCGGACAAGTGGTACATTTAATATCTTTTGCAAAATAAGAGCATTGGATACCGCTCATGCGGCAAAACTTATAGACAAAGTCAATGCTATAAAGGGAATTATTCGGACAGAGTCAATGGTGTCGTTTGAAGAGTTCATTAATAGTAAAGAAGACTTGGTGCATGAGGTGGAAGCGAGGTAATCTTAATCAAATAACTAATCTACTTTACTCTATAAAATGTTACTACCTTTAATCTAAATTACTTTTCTATTAAAAATTCTTATCATGAAATCAATTAAATTTATCGGAATATGCTTCTTTGCGTTGAGCGTAATCTATGGTTGTAAGCAAGATGCAAAAAACAATAAGTCCAATGAAATGACTAAAACAGAAGAGGCTGCACCTCAGTCCACTACTGATCCTGTAGCCATTCCTGTGAACACGGCCAACTCTGTAATCAACTGGTCAGGAAATAAATTAATAGGTGGCGGTCATACCGGAACAATTAGTTTGACTGAAGGAAGAGTCCTGGTTGATAACAACAAAGTTGTCGGTGGTAAATTCGAAATCGACATGAACAGTATTACCTGTACAGACCTTAAGCCAGAAGAAGGAGGAAGCGATTTAGTTGGTCATTTAAAATCACCTGATTTTTTCGATGTTGAAAAAAATCCTGTGGCATCGTATTCGATTACTAAAGTTACCAGTTTAACTGGAGACGATTCGTCCAACGCTATTGTATACGGAATGTTGAACTTAAATGGAGCTACTAATAATGTAACTTTTAAAGCAACTATTGACGTTAACGGCGGAAACGTTTCTGTAAAAACAAATGAATTTACTATCGATCGAACTCAATTCGGAATTGAGTATGGCAGTTCGAATATCGTTGATCTTGCAAAAGACAAAATCATCAAAAACGAAATTGGTCTTAGCATTAATTTGGTTACGAAAGTATAATTTAATCATAGAGGGGTCTTACTGACCTCTCTTTTCTTATTATTTCATATGAAGCATTTTCCATTCATTCTTTTAGCAGCATTCGGTCTATTCAGCTCTTGCGCTGTAAAGAAAAATTTAAATACAGACAGCATTACTCAATTACAAGAAATGATGACTGGATCTTACAATAGTGCTGAACAAGCAGCTCAAGATTCTAGCTATTACAATATCTCTTTGCACATGTATCCTATATGGAAAGACAAGGGTCATTACTTGTATGTAGAACAAGCCCTCTTCGAAGCTCAAGATCGCCCATACCGTCAGCGTATTTACCAATTAATCAAACAAAAATACGGTGTTTACGAAAGTAAAGTATATAAGCTCAAAGAAGAAAAAGATTATATTGGAAAATGGCAGTCTCCAGAATATTTTAATTCAAAGGATCTTAGCATCCTGGAAGAACGCGAAGGTTGCAGTGTATACCTAATAAAAAATGGAAACCGTTTTGAAGGGTCGACCAAAGATGACAATTGCAAGTCCAGCTTGCGCGGTGCCCGTTATGCAACATCGATAGTTACCGTTTTTGAAGGTCAAATTGAGAGTTGGGATCAAGGATTTGATAGTGAAGGAAAACAAGTTTGGGGAGCTACAAAAGGAGCTTATCTTTTTAAAAAGTAGTACTTTAAACAGATGACCTTTACTAGTTTTGGCCATTTAGTTTTAACGAATACAAAATAAGAGCTTCGTTGCTTTGAACTCCTACGATAAACGGGTTACTACAAATTCAACCAATACGTACATTTTAAAACCAAGGCTCTATTTCTACTGGAGAACGACTGGCTTGGATCGGTAATGTAATTATCAGAATAAACGATAAAGAAATCACTTACGGGTTGGAACCTCCACTGCAAGCGCGTATTAATATTTAAATTTTCCGTCTGATTGTTGTATTGAACAAAACTCGAAAAGAATAACTTTCTTGAAAAAGTAAGATCCAATCTTGGCCCCAACAACCATAAACTCGCAAGCTCAAAATCTCCTCCTAGATCAATTTTATTAAAATTATAATTTAAAGAAATTGATCCCAAAGGTTGAAAACGGTAGGTTAATTGTCCCCGCACACCCCATCTACTGCCATTATAAAAATTGCCATACAAAGGATTTACTCGAATGGAAAACAATCTCCTTTGATCGGATCTAAAATCCAGTACGTATTGCGTAAATGTATACTCATTTCCAGCAGCCAAAAAAACATCTTCCGCTTGAATTCGCGTGGGATCGAAATCATTAAGTAATTTTATTTTGTTATGATCAATAATAAATGAAATTCGATCACGAGAATTAAAATTAATACTGTATTCCAAATTATAGCGATATTCCGCAAAACCAAAATCAGTAATGATGAGGTTATCGTCCTTGCCCAGCTTGTACACATAATCTGCATCTAATGAGATACTGTGCTGACTCACGATCGATTCTTTAGGGAATATGCGATAACTAACCG
>JAHDBE010000342.1 GCA_020630555.1 Saprospiraceae bacterium | reverse complement strand
CGACTGATCTTAGACTTCCGTCAAAAACCTCTGTATAAGATAATACAATATCCTCTATTATTTCAAGACTACCTTCTTCGTTTCTAAAGCTTGCTACTAAATTAGGTGTAGGTGGAAACAAATCCGTATCAAAAATTGGCATTTCAGCGACAGTCATTTCTATTTCCGCGTAATTCAATAAATCGTTTACTCTTTCTAAAGCGGAAGATAAATTAAGCACTATCGAAACCCCTCCTGTACTTTGTAGATATAACAAACTATCTCCTCTAGTCTCGTCATCTAATATTCCTTCAACTTCCGAACCACCAAAATCATATTCAAATGTAGTTCCTCTTACACCTGCCACAGAATAACTGTATGTTCTGGACATTTCAGATGTATCCTTATAGTAGACGAGTAATCTGTTAGAAGTATCGGAATTAGTGGTACGAAACATATCAAGACCAATCATGGAATTTTCTGTTTCGTCTTCTAAAATGAATCCTCTAGTTATTGCCCGAAAGCTACTATCCTGAGTATTATTCGTGGTATCCTTAAATAAAACTTCCGCAAAACTCATTTCTAACGGAATTCTTAATTGTGGAAACAGATTAACCATGCTATCCTGAAGTGGATCAAATACTTCAGTAGAATCAAATGCACTTATTCTATTAAAACTGCGGCTTCCAATATTTGTCATTGGATAATTAAAAATCTGATTGGAATATAAGGAGTCTTCCTCTACATCCACGAGACTTTCGTCCAATTGAAAAAGGCTTATCGTGTGTGAAGCCATCGTATCTCCATAGAACCCTAGAGAATCATATTTTAGAATTAAAACCATTGAGTCTAGTTCGTCCATTCGGAAATCTGGTGTTCCAAAACCAATTTCTGGCTGTATAAAAAGTCTAGATTCCATCCGACCGAAGGTCGATTCATTGTTATTTCCAAGAAGATAAGTTCGACTAGAAATTCCCGGGCGATATACGAAAACCGAATCACCACTTATGGTCTTAGCCTTGACATCTAAAGTATCCGTAAAATCAATATTAAGAGATTCTTCTCCCAAAAGACCTGCGCCGACTAAAGAATCCTCATCGCAAGAAATGAATAAACACGCCAAGGAGAATAGACAAAAAATAAAAGCTGTTCCTCTCATCAAATTTTTTCAATTGTGAATTATGCTTCTTCCTCCTCCATTAAGTTTTTATAAAACTCAATGCAAGAAGGGACTAATTCCTCTAGCTCCATAAAATTTAAGAAAGGCTTACCAGATTCCTCAATCAAATTGCTAACGGTTTTAGACAGGTTTTTGCTTCCTGCCATCACGCCATCGGCGTGTGCTATACCCCCAGCTAATAGTGAGATTTTCTTTCCTTTCCCAAAAGCTTCTAAATCAGACTTCTCTAATTTATTAATCGCCGCAATATCTAGGAATCGCTCATTGAACGTTTTTTCATAATCATTGGTGTATGCCGAATACACAATTTTCGAACTTTGGAAAACTGGATCATCCTTATACACAGTTTTGAGATATAAAGGAATCAAACTAGTTAACCAGCCATGACAATGAATTAAATCAGGTGGCCATCCAAACTTCCTTACGGTTTCCATGACGCCCTTACAGAAAAAAACCATTCTGTCCATATTGTCTTCAAATGGCTTTTCGTCTGCTCCATCAAAGTAAAACTTTCTTCTAAAGAATTCTTCGTTGTCTAAAAAGTAAACCTGCATTCTAGCTCCTGGAAGAGAGGCTACTTTGATGATTAATGGATAATCTTCATCATCTACAATAATGTTCATTCCTGAAAGACGTACTACTTCATGTAGTCTATGTCTCCTTTCATTAATGACTCCGTATTTAGGCATTAATACCCGAATTTCCATTCCTTTTTCCTGAGTAGCCTGCGGTAACTTTCTGACAATTTCAGAAATCTCGCTGATGGCCGTATAAGGATTCATCTCCTGCGTAACAAACAACGCTCTTTTCTTACTCATAAAAATTTTTCTTTTGGGAAGCCAAAATTGGGTTGCAAAGATAACATTTATTTTGACTTTCCCATCAATTTTATAAGCTTGAAAAGCTCTTAAACCCTATGATTATCAGTTAGATAGTCATCCCTGCAACCGCTTGCATCATATAGGCACAAATTAGTGCCCCGTAAGTACCTAGTGCATAACCAAGTACCGCCATTAAAACACCTACAGGTGCGAGAGATGGACTAAAGGCTGAGGCGACAATAGGGGCTGAAGCGGCTCCACCGACATTCGCCTGACTTCCAACAGCCACAAAAAAGTATGGTGCCTTTATTATTTTAGCCGTAACCAACAATACAATCACATGAATCAACATCCACAATAGACCCACGGCAAATAAACCGAGATTGTCAAACATATCTCCAATATTCATATGCATACCAATTGTAGCTACAAGGACATAGATGAAAATACTCCCCCATCTTGATGCTCCAACACCTTCTAGTTTTCTAAATCGAGAAAAAGACAATGCCAATCCTATGGACGTAGCAAATACAACAAGCCAGAAAAAATGACTCATCAATGAGTTTAACTTATATTGCTCCAAGGTCTCTTTCATCGATTTCATCCAACCCGAAAAAACATCTGCTCCAAAATGAGAGATTCCAACTGCTAAAAATGCCACCCCCATCATTATCATCAAACTTGTGGTTGTCGGCATTTCGGCAATTCGACTTCGATAATCAGCTACTTTATTTTTTAAATCTTCAATAGCCGACGCATCCGCTTTTAACCAATTATCTATCTTATCCGATACATTAGCTCCATACAATAAGAATCCC
>JAHDBE010000341.1 GCA_020630555.1 Saprospiraceae bacterium | reverse complement strand
TAAATTGAAAATAACTTCGTCTAAATTAGACACTTATTAATGGGCTGTTCCTTAATCCCTAATCTACTGCAAAACGAACGTTCTCTTATTTATCTTCATCCATAATTTGTAATTTTATTTTTATTTTTTCTCACTTCTAATACGATTTCATACCATTTCATCCTACCTATTAGTATAGCAATTTTATAATTAAATTTATCTTTACAGAAACTTCAAATCACAAAATCATGAGATACCACTACATTTTTATTCTCTGCTTATGCTTTATCAGCACCCAAGCGCAAGAAGAAAACATTTATCAAAAACTAGAAGCTATAGCCATCATCGATCAAAAAGTGATGATGCCCATGCGGGATGGTGTACGACTCTGCACAGATATTTATCGCCCTAAAACAGATCAGCCAGTACCAATTATTTTTTCTAAAACGCCTTACAACTTTAATACCTATGGCGATGGTAAAATGAGAACTCGCACTCTCGAAACCGCCCATGAAGCCGTAGAAAGAGGCTATGCTTATGTCGTTCAAAACGAAAGAGGTCGTTATTTTTCTGAAGGAGAATGGGATATTTTAGGGGTACCAACAACAGATGGTTATGATGCCTTTTCTTGGATGAAAGAGCAATCTTGGAGCAATGGAAAAATTGGAACTTGGGGTTGTTCTTCTACCGCAGAATGGCAAATGGCTGTGGCGGCATTAGATCATCCTTCACATGCAGCTATGGTACCGATGGGTTACGGTGCAGGCGTAGGTACTGTAGGCAAATATTTTGAACAGGGTAATTGGTTTAAAGGAGGTGTGCAGCAAATGCTATTTACTTCTTGGTTGTATAGTGTACAAAATGATGAATATATGCCCAAGCTTCCTACCGATATTCCTCAGGAAGATTTACAACGTATTCAACGCTTTTTCGACATGGCTAAAGAAATGCCCAAAGTCAAATGGTCAGAAGGATTAACGCATCTTCCCATCCAAGATATTATCAAACACCATAATGGCCCTAAGGGAATTTATGAAAAAATGATTCGGCGAAAGCCCAATGACAAGGCATGGTTTGAAGGAGGCTTGTATCATGAAGGGATGGAATTTGGTGTACCTAGTTTTTGGTTTGGCTCTTGGTATGATGTATCGGTTGGTCCCAACTTGGCTTTATTTAATTATGTGAGAGAAAATGCTAAAGATCCAGAGGTGGCAAAAAATCAATATATGGTGATCGCTCCTACTTTACATTGTCGATTTACAAGAGCAACAGAGGAAACCATTGTTGGCGAACGCAATGTTGGAGATGCTCGTTTAGAGTATGAAAACATGATTTATAGTTGGTTTGACTATTGGCTCAAAGGAGAAAAAAATAATATTCTCGAAGAAACACCACCAGTCACCTATTATACCATGGGGAGTAATGAATGGCAGGAAGCCGATACTTGGCCTCCAAAAGCTGCCCAAATGACCACTTACTTTTTAAACAGTCAAGGCAAAGCCAACTCTTTAAATGGTGATGGAAAACTAAGCTTGAAAGCTTCTAAAAAAGATCAAGCCGACACCTTTACTTATGATCCGATGAATCCGGTGTTATCTTATGGTGGGAATGTGTGCTGTACTGGTGATGCCGTCAAAGGTGGTGCCTACGACCAACAAGAGATGGAACAACGAGACGATATTTTAGTCTATTCTACAGAACCACTGAAAGAAGGTGTAGAGGTTTCTGGTTTTATCGAATGTACTTTATACGTTTCTTCAGACGTCAAAGACACGGACTTTAGTTTAAAATTGATTGACGTCTATCCTGATGGTCGTGCCTATAATTTGGATGAAACGATTCAAAGAGTACGCTATCGCGAAGGTTTTGACAAGGAAGTTTTTATGGAAAAAGGACAGGTCTATAAAATCGAATTATCGCCTTTAGCAACCAGTAATTATTTTGAAAAGGGGCATCAAATTCGTATTGAAATTTCGAGTAGTAACTTCCCTCGTTTTGCTCGTAATATGAATACAGGTGGTAATAATTACGATGAAGATAAAGGAGTGATTGCAACCAATAAGGTACATCACTCAGTAGAGTATCCTTCACAAATAAGACTACCGATTGTAAAGAAATAATTTTTATAGAACGCAGATGACACTGCTTGTTGCAGATTTCCGCAGATAAAAAATTCGCTTAAATCCGCCCAAATCCTTGTCATCTGCGTTCCATAAAATCACACTGGATCAAACCAGAGATTCTCCTCCCCTTTCCCACCTTCCGCATAATCAATAAAGATTTCATCTCCCGGCGCAATGGTCGTGAGACATTCAATCTCCATACTTAAATTCGGATAATCAAATATAAATTGAGCATTGGGCGTCGCACTGTGGTTGTAGATCGAACCATAACCTAAAACAATGCAAGCTCCACCATCTTTTCCCGACCAGACAAAATAATAATCATGCAAAATCGTATCATGAATTTGTTTTAAATCTCCGTCAGGAATACGAATAATCGGACAGATTTCTATCAAATCGCCCTTGTTGATTTCATGTGCCGTAAACATCCCTCGACCTCTCCCCTCCGACTCGGCCACATAGAGACCAGGTATATGTAACATATCAGTTAACCTGTTGTTGAAGGTATAAGGTAGGAGTTTATTTTGGGGATTCCTAATGGTTGGAGGGCTTAATAGAACACAGATGACGCAGATTTTAGCGGATATTGACGGATAAAATCTGTATAAATCCGTTAAAATCTGCGTCATCCGTGTTCCATAAAAATTTAGACGATTCCAAAATCGTCCAACTACTATTTTATTTTTCTACCCAAAATCCTTTGGTCTCTCC
>JAHDBE010000340.1 GCA_020630555.1 Saprospiraceae bacterium | reverse complement strand
TGGAAAACATCAATGGATTAATCCCAACAATTTCTACAGATAGAGAGAAGAATCTTTTTAAAATGTTGCTGAAGGAAATCCAAGAAGACATCTATCCGGGTGATAATACTTTAACGCAGCTACTTGGTGGTAAATCTATAGACAGTTATGTCGAGCATTTAGTGGGAACAACGGTATTTACTGATGCTAAAAAGGCCACTGAATTTTTGACGAATATGAGTTCGAAGCGTTATCAAGAACCCATGGTGTATGCCTCTGATCTTTTGATTTCGAAAAATAAAGCTGCGACGGAAGCCTTCTCTAAATCCTCTCCTGCACGACGAGGATTAGAGCAAAAAATAGCTAACCAAGCGTTTAAGGTTTACGGAACAAGTTTACCACCTGATGCGACATTTACATTGCGTATTTCAGATGGAACTGTAAAAGGTTACAACTACAATGGAACGACTGCACCAGTCATGACTACGTATTTCGGAATGTATGACAGACACTATTCACACGGACAAGTTTTCCCTTGGTCTTTACCAGAAAGATGGGCTAACCCTCCAATGGACTTATTAAAAGCACCATTGAACTTTGTAAGTACGAATGACATTATCGGAGGAAACTCTGGAAGTCCAATGATTAATAAAAATAAAGAGTGTATTGGTTTAATTTTCGATGGTAACATCGAATCTCTTCCCGGAAATTTCATTTTTGATGAAGAGTATAATAGAACTGTTTCTGTGCACGCTGGAGGAATCGTAGCAGCTATGAGATATATCTACAAAGCTGACCGAATTGTCAAAGAATTGACTGGTAAGTAATTCCTTACTGAAATTTTATAAAGAGGCTATTCTGCTTAAAAGAATAGCCTCTTTTCTATTTAGGCCAATTGATGTTCTTTAACTACATAATCTCCCCACGCGGCAATCCCCTCAATTAGAGGAACTAAAGTTCTTCCAAAATCCGTGAGAGAATATTCTACCTTTAGCGGCGGTTTACTAGTAAATACAGTTCGACTGATTAAACCATCAGATTCTAAATTTTTTAATTGAAGGCTTAAAGTACGCTCTGTGACTGTGGGCATTTTCTTACGCAACTCATTATACCGAAGTGGATTCTCAATCAAGTAAAATAGAATTACTGACTTCCATTTTCCTCCGATTACTCCCATGGTCAAACTAGTGCAACAAGGATATTCTTTACCATTAAATTTCAACATAGTAGAAATAATTTATACTATCAAAATTGACCGTTATTGCATGAACCAGTCACTATATTTATGTTTGCTACTATAATAAATATAGTATTAAAAATATGAACACACCTAACGTACCAAAAGAAGATATTTTAAAGGCATTTCGCTACCGTCACGCGACAAAAGAATTCGACGCTTCCAAAAAGTTAACTGAAGAAGATATCAACTTTATCCTTGAAATTGCTCGGCTTTCTCCTAGTTCATTTGGTTTCGAACCATGGCATTTTATAGTCGTACAAAACAGTGATTTGAGAGAAGCATTAAAACCTGTGGCGTGGGGGGCTCCATTGAAACTTGATACGGCAAGTCATTTTATATTGGGGCTTTCGATGAAAGCTCCCTTAACAAAATGGAACTCTAACTACATTAATCGGATGCTCACAGAGATAAAACAAATGCCTGAGGACGTCATAAAAATGTACTTGAAATTTTATCGCGAATTTCAAGAACGGGATTTTGATTTAGACACAGATAAGAAACTTTTTGACTGGGCATCGAAACAATGCTACATCGCTCTAGGTAACATGATGACTGCCGCTGCTCTAAATGGCATTGATAGTTGTCCAATAGAAGGATTTCATCAAAGTAAAGTAGAGGACTTATTAGCTGAAAAATTTGATGTAGATACGATTAAATACGGTTTATCATATATGGTGGCTTTTGGTTATCGTAAGACAGATCCTCATCATCCTAAAACTAGACGCGATCTAAGCGAAATTGTCAGTTGGAAATAAAAGACTCGTACAGGGAATCTTTTAAGAGGTTCCCTGTAAGCTTAATTTAAATCATCGCTTTAAATACTTACTCCCCTCTCTAACTGTAAGATTTGCAAGGTCAGGATGTGATCTAATAAAATTTTGAACGGATTGCTTATTAAACTTACTGTATTGGCGTAAAGCCCAACCTGCCGCTTTTTCAATAAAAAACTCTTTGCTGTCTTTTGTCTGAAGTATAAAATCATAAAGTAGATCCTCGTTTACCTCGTCTTTGTACTTTAGTTGAAATATAATTGCCGTCCTTTGCAACCAAATATTTTTATTCTGTATCCATTTTATAGGATACTTTTCATAAAGGCTATCAAACTTTTTCAAAAGTGCTGCTACAGAATTACTCGCAATCATATCAACTGTATCCCACCAAGATTTTGTAGTAATTAAATCCTCTAGAAGCGTTATATCCTCTTCTGTCAGCTTTCGCTGAATTTTAATCAGAATATCTAACCCGACCATCTGCATTTCTCGAAAGTCACTATGCCATAGATCATTCAGCAAAGCCGGATAATCTTGAATTATTTCATTTTTATTCTCTGCCCAAAACCCTTTGAACCATTCTTTTCGATATGGAGCCTGAACACCGAGAAAGGCAAACTTCCCTCTCATGTATTCTTCCATCCACTTGGCCTTTAAAGGATCAGCCATGAGCATATGATCTTCTAATATTTGTTGGGTTAATTGTGTCATAGAGGATTATCGTACAAGACTAATATCTACTTTTCTTTTTAATGTACCTTTGGAAGATGCAGCCTTTAGCAGAACGAATGCGTCCGAAATCATTGGATGAGTATATTGGTCAAGATCAT
>JAHDBE010000339.1 GCA_020630555.1 Saprospiraceae bacterium | reverse complement strand
GAAAGCGCAATATTTTGATTAAAGGTCATCATTAGACCCTCACCCTCAACATGCTTAAAAGAAATATTTGTGACATGAGGCATTCTACTTTCTTCCGAACCGTTAATGTAACTTTCTTCCAATATCTCTGTGAGCCCCTTCTGAAGTTTATCGCGCAATCCAGATAGACGAATCGCTTCATCTGCCATTTCCTGTTGACATAACTGTGCGGCCTTCCCAAATCCAACAATTCCAGGTACATTTAAGGTCCCCGAACGCATCCCTCGCTCATGACCACCACCATCCATTTGGGCTGTGACTTTTACACGTGGATTTTTTCGATTCACGAATAAAGCACCTACACCTTTAGGACCGTACATTTTATGACCCGTGAACGCCATTAAATGAACACCCACTTCTTTGGGATTCACAGGTATTTTACCAACCGCTTGAGTGGCATCGCTCATAAATAAAACGCCGTGTTTTGCACAGATGTCACCAATCTGCTTCATCGGCTGAATAACACCCGTTTCGTTGTTAGCCCACATAATAGAAACAAGAATAGTCTTATCCGTTATCGCATTCTCTAGGGCTTCTAGATCGACTAAACCGTCTCTTTTTACGTCCAAATAAGTCACCTCAGCCCCTTTTTTCTCCAAAACTTTACAAGCATCTAAAACAGCCTTATGTTCTGTTTTTAAAGTTATGATATGATTCCCTTTCCGACCATACATCTCAAAAACACCTTTGATCGCTAAATTGTCCGACTCCGTCGCTCCTGAAGTGAAAATTATCTCCTTCGAGTCTACGTGAATTAAATTAGCGATTTGTTCACGGGCATAATCAACCGCTTCTTCCGCTTTCCACCCAAATGGATGGTTTCTACTTGCAGCATTTCCTGGAATTTCATGAAAATAAGGAAGCATCGCCTCCACTACTCTAGGATCCGTAGGAGTAGTCGCATTATTATCAAGGTATATCAATCTATCTTCTATCATTTTGGCCTTTTTCGGTTTATGATAAACGGCACAAAGATAACGCTAATAGTGTGAAATAGTTCAAGCATTTTGCGAAATTGCATTCTTTTAAAATCCTATTAATTTCAGGGATTCTCTCAGAATTAAACAAAAAGTCTATTGAGCGACGAAATTCTCAAGTTTGATGAATTTGAATCAGTTTCCGAAACAGATTGGAAACAAAAGATTTTAATGGATTTAAAAGGCAATCCTTTACCACGTCCAATCAAGTCCGATTTTAACTTTGATCCCTTTTTGACAGAAAATAAGGGTGACCATTTCGCTTTAAATGTAAAATCAGGGTGGAAAATCGCGTGTTCTTTTAACATAGAAGACAACAAACTTTTGAATGATCAAATTCTAAAAGCACTCCAACTTGATGTTTCAGTGGTACATGTTTATCCACACCACAATCTTAAACAGCAGGAGTACCTAGCAAATGTGCATACGGAACTCATAAACATTCACGAAAGTGAACCCTCTATAATCATAAATCTATCTAACAATTTTTCTCTTGACTTACGTCAATGGATGGCATCGGATGAGACATTACTTTTTTGTAATGCCTCGCAGGATTTCATATTAAATATTGCCGCCCTTAGGGCTATACGCTCTTACTTAGAAGCCTCTCAAAAAGAATTTACAATATATCTCAGACCAAATTATACCCTCATGAACAAGGATTTGGATCTGGCATTGATAGAAAAAACCTTGATTGGTATAGCGGGAGCCATAGGTAACGCCGATATCATAGAATTAGCCAAAATCGAAAGTAATACCAAAGAAAATTACGGAAGGATCGCTACAATGATTCAGCATTTATTAATATATGAGTCCCGATTAGGACAGGTAGCTGACCCTTCCGCTGGAAGTTATGTTATTGAACAAATCACTCAAAAGCTACTCCAACAAATAAGAGAGCCGGCATTGTAAGAGAGACGTTTTTACAAACGATAATACCGGCTCTTATTCTATTAATATTTATTGGCTATGAGCGTATACCATTGACATGCTCCAGACCAACACAGCTCGTAATCTAATTGTATTGATCCATCGTTAAATACACCTTGTCCACGTATTTCTGTTTCGGGATCAAGTGATTGATCATGTATATCGATGTACTTAATAAAATCATTTTCATTATCTACATCTGCTAATACAGTCGTCCACAAAACACCATCAAAATAAGTTTCAAGAAAGATATCATCTCCGTCCTCCAAACTGACTACAAGATCGAATGGACCGTCTAAGTCAACTATATAGGCATCATATACCCCAACCATGGGTACTAACTCTTCACGATACTCATTTCTGCAAGCTCCAAAAAGCAAAATCGATAAACTAAAAAGTAAAAATGTTCTCATGAAATTTTTCTTCAAACATAAGGTCATCCATGCCTCAGTCACCCTTTTTACAAAACACTTATAAGCCATTTAACATACGTTAATTCCTAATGAACATTTCTTAAGATATTTTAAGAATTACATAGCTGTTTTACAGATGATTATACATTAATATAAATTTTAATTTAAACTGTTAAATGCATTAACTATATTCTTAACTTTACATTATGACTCCTAGTAGCTCACATATCAATCCTAAACTAAAATTTGAGTTTAAAAAAATTCATCCCATCGAGTACTATGTAGATGGAATCCTAAGTGGTGATCGTTTTATTTTAAGTGAAGCCATAACATTAATTGAAAGAACTGATAAGAAATCACTGATTCTTAAATATGAACTACTTTCTCGGCTTTCGCCAAAAAAAAACAGCCTTAGAATCGGCATAACGGGATCGCCAGGTGTAGGGAAAAGTACGTTTATTGATTTTATTGGAGATTTAATGCTAA
>JAHDBE010000338.1 GCA_020630555.1 Saprospiraceae bacterium | reverse complement strand
TTTTTATTTTCTGTCTACTTTTTTCTTTTACTCTAAATGGCCAGAAAAAATTATGGAATACAAAAACAACTAAAGACACATATTTCAAACAGTTAGAAGATGGGACAATTTTTGTCAAGCAAAAATCAAACATCGCGCTACATGATCACATTTCGGGAGAGGAATTATGGAATTTTGATTTTTCAACTAAAGACGCTCCCGTATTTCTGCGAAACTTACCCATTATGTACTTCTCAGGTAAAAACTACGCCGTAATTGATGGTACAGATGGAACCATCATAGATCAAAGCGACACGAAAACTGAAATACTGGATATTTCATACTTCTGGGACAAGTCCAGAGTTGTTATGGAGTTAAATCAAAATAAAATGTTGAATATTCTAAACATTGATTTAACAGATCCTAAAAATTCTTGGAGACAAGAAATTGGAAAAGTTCAGAAAATGCTCTTCGGCCTAGCTACTCGAAGCACCGCAAACAAACCATCAATAACCTCTAACGGAAGCTTAGTTCTTGTCGATAAAAAGTTTGTATCTCTTCTAGATTCTAAAGGAGATATCACAAAAAGAATTGAGTATAAAAAAGACATTAAGAAAATTGGCTTCAATTCGGATAAAAATATTCTGTATATAACGGAAGACAATAAAAATCTACACTATATCGATTGCAGCACTGGAGAAACGATTACAAGTATTCCAATAAAGGAGAAAGATCTAAACTTCAATCTTGTTAATAACAATAGTATTGTTGCGATCACTCAAAAAAAGACTGTACTTTTTTATGATGCCCTTTCGGGAATTCAAAAAGGCGAATATTCAAACAAAGAAAATGTTTATCAAGTATTTGTAAATCCAGATAATGGCGATTACTATGCTTTGTCTAAAAAACAACTTTTACAATTAAATCCAATCGATGGGTCATTAATTAACTCTCAAGATTTCAAACACGATTATAGAGAAATTTACCAGAAGAAAGGAAGAACATTTGTGTCCAGAACGGGAGTCTTTAATATTCTAGATCTGGCAAACAAGTCGGCCGTTTACCCAGAAGGTGTTAAAGCCAATCCTGTTTCAGATTTCGTTGAAATTGGTGATCAAACCTTATACATCTATCATATACAAAATAGACTTGAATTGACTATGATAAATAATGCGACTGGCAAGGAAGATTGGGATGCTAGGTATGAGTCGTACAGTTTCAATTTGGACCAACTTGATTCCGGAATTTTAATAGAGGTAGATCAGTCCGTTAATCTTGTAGACCCAAAAACAGGCAAATCCAAATGGAAATCTAAGGTGAATAAAGACCCTTCTTTTAAAAGCATTCAACATCCTGAAAAAGGAATTATGGCTATGCATCTAGAAAAGAAGTTGATTTTTCTCAACATGAAAACAGGAGAATTATATAAACCCAAGGAAAAATATAAATTCTCGGATTTTGATTATAAGACACAACAACCCCAAATGGGCTTCAATCAAAATGGATTGTTTATGAAGGGTTCAAACACCTATTATGTTACCGACATGAAAGGAAACATTGAGTCGACACATAAGTATAAATCCGTAAGTAGTGGATCTGGCTTCATGAAAGTAGCAAACATTGCAACCACAGCTGCTATGATTGGTTCTGGAAATGCAGATAAAGTTCTTACTGTATACTCTGGAGATGAAATGATCCACAAAGGAAGCATGGTAGATGATTTGAATAGCAATTGGGAGTACGCCAACAAAAAGAAGGCAGAAAGACAGGCTTTACAAAATTCAGGTTCCCTAAAATATCCATATGTATATACCAAGCTTGATAAAGGAAAAAAAGGTCTTGTCTTTTTAGATATTGATTCAGGTAAAGAACGTTACACCATTAAGTTTGCGGATAAAAATCCAGATTACTACTTGGATGAATTTGACGGTATCCTATTTGTGCAAGACAAAAACAGCTTAAAAGCCTACGACATAAAATAAAATTGCATGTTTTTAATTAAGCAGGCCATGTGAACCATGTTTCGCATGGCCTGTTTTTATTCTAGCTTTTGTATTTATTGTATGTTTAAGTAAAGAATATTCTATGGCCGAATTAAAATATTGGGACGGATCTGAAAAATACTTGTGCGACCCTCAACTCGCTCAAGCTTTTCATATGTCAAGGACTCTAGGTATGCCTCTATTAATCGAAGGCGAACCGGGCACCGGTAAAACCGAACTCCCTATTCACTATTCCGCTGACCGTAATTTAGAACTCTTTGTTTATCCCGTCGGGTCCAAAAGTAATGTCGAACAATTTGTCGCGCGTTTTGATCATGTCAAATATTTACGCGATTCCCAAATTGAAGTACTCAATGCACAACGTGAAGAGAAAGGCTTGGACACTAAGCTGTCAACAGGTGGAAGAGATCCTGAAAAATTAGAAGACTACGTAGCCAAAGGTCCCGCAGCCCAAGCTTTTCTATCTCCAAATTCGGTTTTACTTATTGATGAAATCGATAAGGCCCCCAGAGAGTTTCCAAATGATCTACTATATGCTCTCAGTCATCGAAAATTTGTCATGCCTGAATCCGGTGAAGTTATCGAAGTAAGCGAAGAGAACATGCCAGCCATCGTCATCACTTCTAATCGCGAACAAGAATTGCCAACCGCTTTTAAAGGTCGCTGTATATACCATTACATAAATTTCCCGGACAAATCCGTCATGGAACAAATCATAGAAAAGCATCACCCAACAGTGGACAATAAAGTGGTCGATGTAGCGCTCGATGTATTTTACCATCTGCGACGTATAGGGCTTGAACGCGCACCTACCACTCGAGAAATTTTAAATTGGCTTAAATACATCAAGCAATATTCAACAGAAGAGGCCA
>JAHDBE010000337.1 GCA_020630555.1 Saprospiraceae bacterium | reverse complement strand
GATAGAATCACGTACGTAATGCACAAACTGGCGATACTCATTGTTAGTGATCTCCGTATCATCCATAAAGAAACCTTGGATAGAGATTGATTTAGGAGCTTGGGTATAAGAACTAAACACTTCTTGGTCACTTGCACCAATCGTTAAAGTCCCGGATGGCACATAGACCATACCATAAGGATTAATACCATTCCATGCGGGTCTGTCATCGACTCCGATTAATTCACCATTTCCCCCACTTCCACAAGAGGATGAAAGAATTGCGAATACAGTTAATACTGCGAAAAGTTTTACTGTTGTCTTCATTCCAAATTAGTGTTTAACAAAGCTTAATTTTCAAAGCGCTTCCAAAAATATATTTATTAGAGAACTTTAAAAAATATTATTTCTCATTTAATCTAAAAAACCGTTTTCTATTCGCCATACGACGAACGAATACGATATTTTGGTTTATTTGGATTTGGTCGCTGATCGAAAAGGATCAAAGGTTTCTAGGGTTATATATCGTCTTTGGTGGGCGTCCCGTGTTTATTTCTTTGTTCAGATCATACCTGATCATAATTTCGTGCGAACCTTCGGAAGTTTTTCTTAAACTATTCAAACTAACGTCATAAGAATATGCTATAGTATACGAATTATTAAATTTTATTCCTCCCGACAAATTCAATGATTCGATACTTTTTGAATCATATCCTCTTAAACCTATCCCTCCAAAAACATTGCCATATTTTATGAAGTTACTTAAATCAATTTGATATTGCTTAAAATTACTCATAATATATACAGAAGGTTGCCAAATCCACCCATTCGGTAGAGTATAATAATAGCTAAAGAAGACATCTGAAAATCGACTTACATTATAGGATACCAATTGCTCGAAAGGTACTGGCTGGGCAATAACGTCTGCGAATCGTATCCCAGCATCGAAATAATCATTCGCATAAAATGCAGACAAACTAAATCTTGGAATAAAGGCTGTATTCCGAATATTATTTAAGATCGGGTCATTATGATTTATAGAAAATTCATAAGTACCCTCTGGTGTAATAATTTCATTTCCGTTCATTCCAAATTGGGCGATACCTAATGAAATGCCAACTGATAGATGATCGGAAAGCCATGGTATGTAATAAGCATAACTAAAATCTACATTGGTGGCGTCAGTAACTCCCTGGAAACTCGTAGATAGTTTTACACCTAAACCTCCATTTAATTTGTAGAAGGGTAAACTTGCATTGAGATTGAATTGAGTGGGCGAACCATTATGGCTTTGCCACTGGGAGCGATAGAATGAGAAAACATTTAATTGATCACTTACACCTGCGAAGGCTGGGTTAATTTGGAACAAATTCAACATCTTCATCGTATAATGTTGATTTTGCTGGCCTTGAAGCGTGCCAAAGAAACCTATAAATAAAAGTGAATAAATAAATCTCACAGACTAAAGTTAACCTCGAAAGTATAAATAATCAAGTATCACTGAATGCTAATTGTCATTCCGTCATATGCAACACTAACATTGGTTGGAAGTTCATTATTTAATTCTGCGTGTTTAGGCAATGCATGGCTAAGGTGAGTTAGCAGTGCTTTTTTTGGCTTCACCATTGAAATAAAATCCAATGCTTCTTGAAGGGTAAAATGTTTATGGTGTTCTTCTCGGCGTAAAGCATTCACAATCAGTAAGTCTAAATTCATTAGTTGCTCAGTTTCTGCTGAATCTATTTTTTTGGCATCAGTGAGGTATGCAAAGTTTTCCAATTTAAATCCCAAGATGGGAAGTTCCCCATGCATAACCCTAATGGCTTGAATGGTTTCTTTTCCGATAGTGACATCCCCGGGTTTAATTTCGTGAACATTCAATCGAGGAAGCCGGATGCCTTTTGGGTCAAATATGTAATTAAACCTTGTTTCGATTTCTTTCAGGACTCTTGTTTCCGCATAAAAGTTAATGGCTTTTTTATGGATGAAATTTAATGGTCGTAAGTCATCTAAGCCATTTACATGGTCTGTGTGCTCATGAGTTAATAATACATGATCTATATCATGGACCCCTTGATTTAAAGCTTGTTGCCTAAAATCTGGCCCAACATCAATTAAGATTTTTTCATTTTGGTATTCGATAAAGATGGATGACCGGGTTCTGCGATCTTTGGGGTCTATGGATTGGCAGGTAGGGCAAGTACAACCAAGCATAGGGACACCAATCGAAGTGGCAGTCCCAAGAATTGTTATTTTAAGCTTCTTGCTCAAAAATATTTTTTTGGGTTAATTTAGTAATAAAGGCTTGTTGTTCTGACGAAATCTGATCTCTAGGGAATCCATCACTGAGCAAGATCTCGACTAAAGCATTTATTTTTTCCTCTACCGGATAAAATTTACTAATTACGATCATTTTCTTTTGCCATACTACACATCTGCCAGATCTAAAATTTCCTTTCTCATATCTAATTTTATAGCCAGTTTCGCTAAAGACTTTCTCTAATTTGTCCAAGGTTGTTTTTGTCAGCTTCATTCGAGTGTGTTATAAGACATTCTATTGTAAATTTGCGCGTCATTTAGGGTAGAAGCATTAATAGCTTCGTTATAGGCTCACAGACCTTCAAATATATATTGATATATTAAATAAAATCATATTTGTGCGAAATCAAACTAATTTTTGGCGTTGCTTAAGCTTTATCATTGCATTTTCAGGAGTGATTACATTTCAAAATTTGCTAGCTCAAGGAGGCTTTAAAGGGCGTGCTTTTGTGGGAGGAACATTCGCTCAAGTGCAGGGTGATCTCTTAGCTGGTATCAATAAAGTCGGGTTAGGAGGCGGCCTAGGGGTATATTATCCATTTAGTGGAAATATGGAGTTAGGGATAGAACTAGCCTATAAAGAAA
>JAHDBE010000037.1 GCA_020630555.1 Saprospiraceae bacterium | reverse complement strand
CCAATCTTGTCAAATTTCTTACCCTTCCGACTTCTCGAAAAGGAACGCAAAGATAGTGTTTATACCGACTTTAAAACAAATTAAAATCAGAAAAAAAGTACATTTTTTTAGCACTGCTCGTAGCTCATTTACAATCACATATTTACATAATTGAAAAATCTATATGAGTCCGAAAAATAAGTTCAAATTCCCTCCAAAAAGGCCGTCTTCAAGTGAAAAACACCATACATTTGTTAAGCCGCATTATTCAATTTAAACCATCACACTTTTATGAAAAGCCATAATTTTTTTGCCGGACCGGCAGTACTACCAGAACAAGTAAAAGAAAAAGCAAGCCAAGCTGCCAAGTCTCTTGATGAAATGGGAGGATTATCTATTCTTGAAATCTCTCACAGAAGTGCTTTTTTTACAGAGGTTATGCAAAATGCATGCAGTCTCGTAAATGAATTACTGGGGCTTAATTATGAATTTGATATTCTATTTCTTACGGGTGGTGCGAGCTCCCAGTTTTTCTTTGTACCGCTAAACATATTAAATGCAAATGAAAAAGCGGCTTATGTAAATACTGGAACATGGTCGACCAAAGCGATTAAGGAAGCGAACAGATATGGCTTAATTACAGAACTTGCAAGTTCGAAAGATCAAAATTTTAACTATATCCCAAAGGGATATGATATTCCAACAGATTTACGCTATTTACATCTTACAAGTAATAACACCATTTTTGGTACTCAGCTAAAAGAATTACCAGACACCTCTGTGCCCATAGTATGTGATATGAGTTCTGATATATTTAGTAGACCTATTGACGGAAGTCGATATGATGTTATATATGCCGGTGCTCAAAAGAATTTAGGCCCTGCAGGTACCACTATAGTTGCTGTCAGAAAAGGTATCCTCGGCAAAACATATCGCGACATTCCAACCATGTTAGATTACAATACCCATATCGGAAAAGGATCGATGTTTAATACGCCCCCTGTGTATCCAGTATATGTATGTTACTTGACACTACAATGGTTAAAGGATCTGGGAGGGGTCTCTGTCATGGAAAAAAGAAATATTGAAAAAGCAACCCTACTATATAATGAGATAGATCGTAATAGTATGTTTAAAGGCACCACAGCCGTAGAAGATAGATCTTTAATGAATGCGTGCTTTTTGTTAGAAGATGACTCAAAAGAACAAGCGTTTTTGGATGCATGTAAAGAAGCAAATATTATGGGCATAAAAGGACACCGATCTGTGGGTGGGTTTAGAGCATCTATCTATAATGCCTTAGCTAAGGAGAGTGTCGAAACCCTTGTCGACGTTATGAAATCATTTGAAGCCAAACATGGCTAAACACTTAGATCACATTTTTGAGTACAATGGGGTTAGGGTTCCGCTCAAGATATATAAAGAGTGGAGATCTAGCACGCGTATCTCTATGGCTTCTAAGTTTATTATACTTAGAGTACCAAAAGTTTTACCCGGGCCGATTTTGAGGCAAGAAATTAGACGATCCGAAGAATGGTGTAAGGCACAATTTTTAAACAAGCCAAGTTTACTGGATCGTTATCGATTAAAAGAATATCGTACTGGTGACCAGTTTAGAGTTTTTGGGAAAGTGTACACCTTAAGCTTGCATCCCGCAAAAAGAAAAACTGTATCTGCAAAGGTAAAAGGAGATGCTTTAGTGGTTAGTTATCCTGAGGATACAGATGAGGATTCTTTGAGTTCTTTAAGTAATATCATATCTAGAACTTTAGCGAAAGCCGTATTTCATGAATTTTCAGAGTTAGTTCATCAGATTAATCGAAATCACTTTGGGGAATACATAAATGATATAAGATTAAAATATAATCGCTCGAATTGGGGGAGCTGCTCATCTAATAACAATCTGAATTTTTCGACAAGATTGTTACTCGCACCTTTGGATGTCATTACATATGTAATCGTGCACGAACTAGCGCATTTAAAAGAATTAAATCATTCATCTCGATTTTGGAATATTGTAGAGTCGGTAATGCCAGACTACCAAAAAAAAGAAGAGTGGCTCAAAAAATTTGGCCACTCTTGCGATTTCTAATATCCTTTGTAAGTCTTACTCGGCAACTAGTTCGAAATCCACTTCAGTTTGAACTTCAGGATGAAGATTTAATTGCGCTTTGTAAGTTCCCATCTCTTTGATGTCTTCATCAACAGAGATTTTTCTTCGATCTATGTCCAAATCCATTTGCTCTTTTAAGGCATTCATTATTTGGATGTTAGTGATGCTACCAAAGATTTTACCAGAAGTACCTGTCTTAACACCAATCTTAAGTGTTTTACCAGAAAGACCGTCAGCCATAGCTTGGTATTCGTCTCTCTTCGCCATTTCAGCTTCTTGCTCTTTGGCGATGATACCGTCAAGTTTTTCTTTGTTAGCGGCATTTGCGATAATTCCTAAGCCCTTTGGGATTAAGAAATTACGACCGTAACCGTCCTTAACTGTAACAACGTCATGGCGGTAACCGAGTCTATCGACATCTTTTAATAAAATTACGTCCATGATTAAATTATTTTAAAAGGTCAGTAACGTAAGGTAACATAGCTAAGTGTCGAGCACGTTTGATAGCTACAGCAACCTTCTTTTGATATTTTAATGAATTCCCTGTAATTCGACGAGGAAGAATTTTACCTTGCTCGTTAACGAATTGTAATAAAAAGTCAGGGTCTTTATAGTCGATGTGCTTAATGCCGAATTTACGGAATCGACAGTATTTTTTATTCTCTTTCCCAATATTAGGATTGCTTAAGAATTTTATTTCTTCTCTACTTGCCATTTTAATCTAGTTTAATGGTTACTCTTCTTCAGAAGATGAAACTACTTTACCGCCGTCTAATTCGTCTTGTAAAGTTTTTAATTCGTCCCAGTTACCACTAGCAGCAAGTCCTGCTTGTTGTGGCCATGTCGCTGGGTCATGTGCAGCAAAATTAGAATCCGCTTTATCTAAGATCTCTCTTACTGCAGCAGCATCCATTCCTGCAAGAGCAGAATAGCTACTAACTCCCGCTTTATTTAAAGCTTCGGCAATCTTAGGACCAATTCCTTCGATTTTAGTAAGATCATCAGATGCTACAGGAGCTTCCTTTGCAGGAGCTTCTTTAGCTGGTGCCTCTTTAGCAGGAGCTTTAGTGGCTACTTTAGCAGCAACCTTTTCTTTCTCTTCTGCTTCTTTGGCTTTTTTGCTTTTTCCAATTAATCCGTTACGCTTGTCCTCGTTGTACTTGACACCGTACTTATCCAGTTTTACTGTGAGGAATCGCATGATTCTTTCATCTCTGCGAAAAGCTAACTCCATCTTAGGAATGATTTCACCTGCTGATGATCCGTTAAACTCTATGCAGTAGTAAATGCCTGAAGATCTTTTGCTGATCGGGTAGGCAAGTTGTTTAAGACCCATCTCGTCTACATTGACGATTGCCCCTCCACCATCTTTGATGAGGTTAGAGTAGGTCTTTTCTGTCGCTTTAATTTCATCGCCTGACAGTACGGGATCGACGATAAAAGTTACTTCGTAATGATACATTTAAAATTAATTACTCCGTTTGTTAAAAAATGAGTGCAAAAATAGACTTTATTCTCCAAAAGAAAAAGGCCTAATTGATTCATTTTCAACAACTCTGATGTCGTAAATGACCGATACTATTAATTCATATATATATCGTTCTGCCAATCACCTTTTTGTATAATTTTCTCTCCACGATATAAGACACCTTTTCCGTGTCTTTTTCCTTCTTTCCATTGGCCAATAAACTTTTCCCCATTGATATAAAAGAAGGTTCCTTGTCCTTCAAACAATCCATTGACGAAAGTCCCTTCAAAATAGTTGCCATCACTAAACATAAATTTGCCTTGGCCTTGAGGTATTCCATGTGTCCATTGTCCATCGTAATAATCGCGATTAGAGTAAGTCATTCGCCCTTTACCCTCAATGATGTTTTCTTTCCACATCCCTAAATACACATCTCCATTTTTAAATTTCATCTTACCTTTTCCCGTACGCTGATTATTAACCCATTGACCGTAGTAAATTTCTCCATCATCAAAATACATGGCGCCATTTCCATGAAGTTGACCTTTATCAAATTCACCTTCGTATTTGCCACCCTCGGGAAACTCATAGATTCCTTTACCCGTGGCGCAATTGCCCTCAATACATTGTGAAAAAACAAAACCTGGAAAAAAAAGACCGATTAGAATGACTGATACCTTCATAATGATAATTTTTAGAATTGAAAATGAGAAGGTATGTCTTGTGCCTATATCTTATTAGCTTTGTTACTTTATATAAACTGCTTGAAACCAAGCATTATTACAATTAAATCTCTATTTATGACACGTATATTTTCTCTTATATTTTGTTTAGCAATGTTTATTGCTTTTGGTTGTAAACCTAAAGTTGAACCTAAAGTGGACGAAGCTACGGGTAATACTTTTTTCGGGGCTGAGTTTGAAGAATCTAATGTGATGAAGCACGCAGACTTAGTCGCACAAGTTCAAGCACAGGATACTGTAGTTGGTCAAGTATCTGGATTGGTGACAGGAGTTTGCCAGGCTAAAGGATGCTGGATCACACTCGCAGATAAAAACACAAAAGAAGGTGAGGAGTTTTTCGTGAAATTTAAGGATTACGGATTTTTTGTTCCTTTAGATATGGGAGGGAAAGAAGTGACTTTAAGCGGAAAGGCTTATAAAGAGATTACTTCAGTGGATGAGTTGAGGCACTATGCTGAAGATGAAGGAAAATCTGAAGAAGAAATTGCCGCGATAACTGAGCCAATGGAAGAACTGAAGTTTATGGCTGATGGTGTTCTGTTAAAGGAATAAAAAAAGCTAGCGATCGAGCCATGTTTATCTTAATAGGGTGTCTAAGACAAAATAAAAATGGCTGTCACGCTAGCCCATCATTATAGAACAACTTCCGACCTTAAGACGCCTAGCTACTACTAGGTCACTAAGTCGAAGTGTTAAAATTTCAGAAAATGTGTTAAAATTATTTTGCCTTCTAAACAGGAACTAGCAGGTCGTTTAGATCTATGTTTTCGTCAATAAGGTGAATGGCTTTCTCTACCTTCCATAAGGTTGAGCGGTTTATCTTCACCTCTATGTTACTGATCTTTATTACTGAGCCGTAAGTGTCAAGATCAGTCCGGATAAGCGGTATTTTGTGTTTTTCTATGTAGGCTATGGTATTTGAATCTAAAAAGCCCTGTCCTGTGGCTACAATACCCGAAAGAATATTCTCCTCGATATTATTATTTCGCATGAGGAGTTCGATTTTGTTTATGGCATTATTTATCGCTTTGCTACTGGTGACTAATAGTCGATCTTGATTTTTCTCAATATCTTCTAGATCGAGTAAAGAGCCCGCCATAATACCTGATACACGATTTGTCGAATATTCCTCATTGGCGATAATTGTTCCATTCACTGCCTCGCATATGGTAGACATGACGGGAAAGGCAAGAGATTCATCATAAGGGATTAACCCTAGAATTCTATAACCACGAGGTTTCATCCATTTATTAATGTATGTTCGAATTTTATCGATTTTATCTTTACGAACTTTATTGATGATGACTCCTAATATGGGAACATTCTTCTCTCTAAATAAAGATGTAGTCATATTAAACATATCAATCGAGTTTCCAATTCCTGCTTCGACGACCATAACCACTCCGGCATCCAAGAGTTTAGCTACATGAGCATTTGAAACATCTGCTACACTTCCTACTCCGGGATGACCAGTACCTTCGTAAATAACGAGATCATATTCGGCGCTTAATTTTTCATCAGCGTACTTTATTCTCTCCTCAGGATCGTAGATATTCGGATTGTCGAGATATTGAACAGTGGCACCTGATCCAAGTATGACAGGACTATGTTCTTTGGGTTCAATTTCAAAATCTATTAAATCTGCAAAAAGAACAGTATCCTTATCGACCACTTTGCCATCCACAGTTAAATGCTTTTGTCCGACAGGTTTACAATACCCAACATTCAAACCTTTTTTCATAAACGCGGATACTAAGCCCAGCGTCGTTGTTGTTTTCCCTACATGTTGGCTAGATGCCGCGACATAGATATTTTTGTATTTCCGAGCCATGAGTTTATTTCATTCTTTGGAAAGATAGAGATTTTTATTTGGGCGGCGATTTCCCGCTATCCGCTTATATTTCACATGCCTAAAGTTAATTCGATTTAGGTTTTCTTAGTCTTCTCTTTTCGATCAGCCGTCATAAAACCTATACTCATTTACTTTATTCATGTTACATATCACTACTATCGGGGCCGCAGGTAAAGTGATGACAAAAAGATTTAATTTAGCAAGATGTCACTATTGAGAATTATTGTTCTTATTACGAGTATCGTTTTATCAAGTGTTTTGGTTCAATGCCAAGTTAAAAGTGTCCCTAAGTACTCGGGATCAAAGATTAGTGGTTTAACGATGGTGGCTCCTCCTAGAAAATTTAAAGAGAATCCTTTACCACCTATTCAGGCCATGAATGCGCAATGGATTACTCTAGTACCCTATGGGTTTACTAGAAAAGGACAATCGGATGTTATATACAAAGGTATGACCGGCCAATGGTGGGGTGAAACTATTCCTGGTATAATAGAGAGTATTAATTTAGCACATGAGGCTGGAATCAAAGTCCTTCTGAAACCTCAAGTATTTATCCCAGGGGGATGGGTGGGAGATATGGATTTTGATAAGGAGGAAGATTGGATTAATTGGGAAGAAGGATATTATAAATATATCATGACGCTTCTTGACATATGCACAGAAAAAAATGTCGAAGCTTTTTGTGTCGGAACAGAATATAAAATCGCGACTAAAAAAAGAGAAAAATTTTGGCGAAAGCTAATAAAAGATATTCGTCAAAAATATGATGGCCTTCTCACCTATTCTTCTAATTGGGATAACTATGAAAACCTTCCATTTTGGGATGCCTTAGATCTCATAGGTATTAGTGCTTATTTTCCCTTGTCGGATTCTAAAACTCCTGAAGTCGATCAGTTAAAAAAAGAATGGAAACCAATAAAAAAGAAGTTGAAGAAATTTGCTCGGCGAAATGGCAAGTCTATTTTATTTACTGAATTTGGTTATTTGTCCGTGGACGGCTGCGCCTATCGAACATGGGAGTTAGAAAAAAAAGTGAGAGATACGCCTATAAATGAATTAGCTCAAGCCAATGCCTATCAGGCCTTATTAGAGACCTTTATAGAGGAAACCTACTGGGCAGGTGGTTTTTTGTGGAAATGGTTTCCAAACATGATGGGACACGAAGGTTATCCTGAACGAGACTATACCCCACAAGGCAAATTAGCAGAAAAAACAGTGGCAAATCTTTATTTAAAAATGAAGCAATAAATGATCATCCGAAAAACATTAAAAGGATTACGTACACAAATCGAACATGCCCGAAAGAATGGAAAATCCATTGGATTTACTCCGACCTTAGGCGCTTTACATGCTGGCCACGTTTCTTTGATTGATCGAACAGTAAGCGAAAATGACATCAGTATATGCAGCATTTTCGTAAACCCGACACAGTTTAATGAAAAAACAGATTTAGCTAAATATCCACGAACCTTCGAAAAGGACTCTAAACTCTTGAAAAAAGCAAATCTGGATATTTTGTTTTTTCCTAGTGTAAATCAAGTCTACCCAAAAAACTTAGATACAGGAGTAGATGTCGATTTGGGAGGCCTTGACTTGCAGATGGAAGGCGCGTTTAGACCTGGACATTTTGAAGGGGTGGTTCAAGTTGTAAAACGATTACTCGACATGGTCACTCCTGATCGATTATATATGGGACAAAAGGATTTTCAACAATTCACAATTATTCAAAGAATGATAGATGAATTAAAGATCAAAACGGAGTTAGTAGTTTGTCCAATTGTCAGAGAACCGCATGGCTTAGCGATGAGCTCTAGAAATGAAAGACTATCGAAGGAGACTCGAAAAAAAGCAGGAAAGATTTATCAGGTACTCACAGAGATAAAAGAAAATTTTAGAGATAAAACCCCAGATGAATGGTCAAACTGGGCCATGAAAAAATTAAAAAGAAGACCACTAAATCCTGAGTATATCAGTTTTGCGGATGGACATACGTTAAAGCCAATTAAATCCTTTAATCGGCACAAATATGTGGTGGTTTGTGCTGCCGTTTGGGCCGATGACGTCAGACTCATAGACAATGTCATTATTAAGAAGCATTGAGCACGATTCTTGTTTGAAACTTAATAGTTTATAAAACTGTTGTAGAGAATCGAATATTTATAACTTTGCATCCATGTTACTTTTCATACATAAATCCAAAATTCATCGTGCTCGGGTTACTGAGGCGAATCTGAACTATGTTGGTTCGATTACCATCGATGAAGATTTAATGGAGGCGGCTAACTTATATGAAGGCGAAAAAGTCCAAATTGTTAATAATAATAACGGCGAGCGTATAGAAACCTATGTTATACCAGGTAAACGAGGCTCAGGAGTTATATGTTTAAACGGGGCTGCTGCGCGTCGAGCCGAAGTGGGAGATGTAGTCATTATCATTTCATATGCTATGATGACTCCTGAAGAAGCTAAAGAGCACAAGCCAATAGCCATCTTCCCTGACGAAAACAACAAGCTTTAATTTGTCTCAAGGATTTAAATCCTTTCTTAAAGTCCTGGCCTTTCTTGGTTTTGGATTAATAGTCTTGTATTTCGTTTATAATAATCAAAACGAAGCCTACATCGAAGAATGCGTTCAAAAAGGAATTGCTGAATCTGAATGCAGCCTACTAACTAAAATTATATCTGACTTTAAATCTGTTAAATACGGCTGGATAGTTTTGGTACTCTTCATGTTTATGTTGAGCAATCTTTTTCGAGGAAAAAGATGGATTCAAATGCTAAAACCTATGGGGTACAATCCAGGATTATTGAATTGTATGGGCGCTATTATGTTGGCTTATTTTTCAAACCTGGGGTTACCTAGATCAGGAGAAGTCCTGCGTGCTGGCACATTAAACCGATATGAAAAAATTCCTTTTGATAAACTCATGGGAACCATCATTCTTGAAAGAGCGATTGATGTACTTATGTTATTGGTGTGCATTGCAATGATGTTAAGTTTTGCAGGGGATAAAATTTTAGACTTTTTCTCTCAAAATGCGACGATACAAGACAAACTTGGATTTTTATTAAGCCCTTGGTTTTGGATAGCGTCAATAGTCTTGGGATTGGGGGCACTATTTCTCCTTTTTAAGAGTCCTTTCAAAGAGAGCTCAATAATAAAGAAGGTCCTTTCATTTATTCAAGGTATAAAAGAAGGTATTATGAGTGTTTCTCAACTGGATAATCCTTTGTTGTTTTGGATGTATTCGGTAGGGATTTGGATACTATATTTTTTGATGACTTATGTATGCTTTTTAGCATTCGAGCCTACAGCACATTTGTCGGCAAAAGTTGGTTTTGTGGTTTTCGTATTTGGGACTTTAGGTATAGTTTTTCCTTCTCCTGGAGGAATGGGAAGTTACCATTGGTTGGTGACAGAAAGTTTAGGCTTTTACGATGTCTCTAGTGGGGATGGATTCAGTTTTGCCAACATCATCTTTTTTTCAATTCAGATCTTTTGCAATGTGTTCTTCGGGATCCTCTCATTAATTTTACTACCCTGGTTAAATCGCAACTATGATCCCGAAATTCATAAAAGATAATGTATCCCAAGATTTTCTTTCCGCGAAAGCGAAAGTAGAGGAATGGCAGGCCTCTGGAAAAAAGGTCGTGTTTACAAATGGGTGTTTCGATTTACTACATAAAGGACATATTTCATATTTGGCTGAAGCCAAAGGATTAGGAGATAAATTAGTTGTTGGTTTAAACAGTGATGCCTCCGTTAAGCGATTAAAGGGTGAATCAAGACCTGTTAAAAACGAACAAAATAGGCTGATCTGTATGGCTTCACTTAAGATGGTAGATCTCGTGGTCGTATTTACCGAGGACACTCCTTTAGACCTTATAAAAACCATCAATCCTAATGTTTTAGTTAAGGGGGGTGATTGGAATATTGATCAAATCGTGGGATCTGAGGAAGTCATTAAAAACGGAGGAGAGGTAAAAAGTTTGGCATTTATTGAGGGAGAATCGACGACTCATTTAATAAACAAAATAAACGACGGAAAATGATAAAGATTCGAGATCTATGTGGTTTTCTTCAAGAGATAGCACCATTAAAATTTCAAGAAGATTATGATAATGCGGGTCTGATTGTAGGGGATATAAATCAAGAGATAAAAGGTGTCGTGGTTTGTCTTGATTCCACTGAAAAAGTGATTGAGGAAGCGATTAATATGGGATGTAACGTAGTTGTAGCCCACCATCCAATAGTTTTTTCCGGCCTCAAAAAAATCACAGGAAGGAATTATGTCGAAAGAGCGATTATAAAAGCCATAAAAAACGACGTGGCTATTTACGCGATTCATACCAATTTAGATAACGTTTTAGACCATGGTGTCAATGAAATGATTGCGAAGAAATTGGAACTATTAAATCCGGTGATATTACGACCAAAAGAAGAATTATCAGGGGATACCTATACCGTAGGAAGTGGTGTGATTGGAGAATTAAAGAACCATATGTCTTCTGAAGATTTCCTCAGATATTTAAAGGACGAAATGGATGTTAATTGCATTAAACATACAGAACTCGTAAGACCAACAATTAAACGTGTAGCTGTCTGTGGAGGATCTGGAGGTTTTTTATTAAACGATGCCATTTTGGCGAAAGCCGACATATTTATAACATCAGATTATAAGTACCACGAATACTTTGATGCGGATGGAAAAATTATCATCGCAGATATAGGTCATTACGAAAGTGAACAGTTTACTATTCCTCTGTTACACAGAGAGATAAGTAAAAATTTTAGTACCTTTGCGACCCATTGTACAAAAGTGAACACGAATCCCGTAAATTATTTTTAAAACATGGCGACAAAAGAATTATCTGTAATAGACACCCTCACTCAATTGTATGCGTTACAAAGTGTTGACTCTCAAGTAGATGCGATAGAGATTATGAAAGGGGAGCTGCCTATGGAGGTCAGTGATTTGGAGGACGAATTAAGTGGATTACAGACGCGAATCTCAAAATTGGATGACGCAATAGCGGATTTTAAAGACAAGATTTCAAAGCATAAAACGAATATTAAAGAGGCGGAAGCTCTAATTGCTAAATATGAAAAGCAATTAGACAATGTGAAGAATAATCGTGAGTACGATGCTTTAACGAAAGAAATAGAGCTTCAAAAACTTGAAATTCAACTTTCAGAAAAGAAAATCAAAGAAGCGGAAGGGCATCAAGAAATGAAAAAGAATGCAAAATCTACTGCCGCTGAGAAGCTTAAGACAAGAGAAGGGGATCTAGAGACCAAAAAGGTAGAGTTAGAGAAGATTATCAAAAAAACCGAAAAAGAGGAGAAAAAATTAAAGAAAGAGGCAGATAAAGCGCGTGAAGTTTTGGATGATAGAATTCTTAAATCTTACGATAAGATTAGAACGTCATATAGAAATGGATTAGCAGTTGTGCCAGTAGAAAGAGGAGCTTGTGGTGGATGTTTTAATAGAATTCCTCCTCAGATGCAAATTGAAATTTCTCAAAGAAAAAAATTAATTGCTTGTGAACATTGTGGACGTGTTTTAGTCGATGATGAAACCGCAGGAATTAGCGAAGACGCTTAAATAGGGTGTCTGAATATAGATGTTTAAGGAGGAGTTCTTTCGAGGTCTCCTCTTTTTTGTTTTAAGGATTCTTTAATAACTAATTTTCAAAAGATTACGTTATTACATTGTGAGCGTTAGACCAGTTATACTTCTTTTCTTTTTAATGACAAGTCAATTGTGCATCGCTCAGGGGTATTTTAAACTCACTCCTGAGATAAAAAGTGCGTATAAGTCAGCGATTGCCTTAAGATTAAATGAAGCCTCAGACATACTAAAAAATGTAGAAAAAAATGAGCCGAATAATCTAATGCGGCTACATATAGAAAATTATGTGGACTTTTTTACGGTGTTCATAAATGAGGATAAGAAAGAGTTTGATCGCCTTGAAAAAAATAGGAAAAAGAGGATTAAGCTTATCGAAAAAAAGGGGGATAGGAAATCTCCTTACTACCGTTTCATTTTAGCGGAAATAGATTTACAATGGGCTGTTGCTCGATCTAAATTTGAGCAGTTTTTTAAGGCATCAAGTGAAGCTTTCAATGCGTATAAATTACTAGAGCAAAATCAAAAAAGGTTTCCTGATTTTATTGAGAATAAGAAGAGCTTAAGCGCCATTCATACTTTAGTCGAAACCATTCCAGGGATTTTTAAATTTCTTTTTGGTATTCAAGGATCCATAAAACAAGGGACTCAAGAAATAGAAGAAGTGATTGAGTACATGGAGAGTAATGAGTTTCTGTATAAAGAAGAAGCTGCTGCTATTTATGCCTATATAATGCACTATCAAAATAATAAAAAGGAAGAAGCATGGCGCTATATTAATTCTGGTGTTATGGATCCCAGTACTAGTCCTCTTTCGTCATTTGTTATGGCTTCTATGGCACTCAAGAATGGCAAGAATGAAGAAGTACTAAGTGTCTTGAAAAAAAGACCACGAGGACCCGAATACCACAAATTCCATTATTTAGAATTTTTAGAAGGTAGGGCTGGTCTTTATAAGTTGGACCCAAACAGTAAAAATCTAATCGAGAGCTTTACTCAAAATTTTAACGGAAGACATTTTGTTAAAGAAGCGTATCAGAAATTGGCTTGGTACGAGCTAATTATGAATGAAGATATTGCGGCGTATAAAAACTATATGAAGCAAGTTCAGAACAAAGGTAGGAGCTTGGTGGATGAGGATAAACAAGCATTAAAAGAGGCGGAAGAAAAAGTAATTCCACATCCTATATTATTAAGAGCTCGGATTCTTTATGATGGAGGATACTATCAAAAGGCATTCAATCTACTTGTAAAAAAATCATATGTTCTAGAAAGTTCTAAAGACTCTGAACTAGAATATAATTATCGTCTAGCGAGAGTTACTCACGCCCTAAAAAATTATTTTGATGCCCTAGAGCATTATTCTGTGGCGATCGAAAAAGGCAAAAAAGACAAATCTTATATGGCATGCAATGCGGCATTACAGATGGGTCTTATCTATGAATCTCAAGGACGAGATTCAGAGGCAAAGAAATATTTTAATACATGCTTAGAAATTTCGCCTCGAGAATATAAAAACAGTTTACACCAAAAGGCAAAATCGGGTTTAAGTCGCCTTAAGAAATAGATCTTTTTGAGGAATAGATTGTTGATTGGATATGATATATGATGTCACATATCCTAACCCAGAAACGAAACGTAGAATTACAGAAACTCTAGGAAAACCGTATTCTTTTTTAGAACGAATAAGAATGAAGGGGGTAGGGAGTGGTAAGCTAAAAATCATTTCTGGAAGTCCAGAAATAAACCGAAGAATCAATATAAATCAGGATACAAAATATGCTCATCTCGAGATCCGTCGATCCGGAATAATTATAGGATTTAGTGCCGGTCTTCGTGTCTTTCAATGGGTTATCCCTTACTACAGACTGTCTTTGTATAAAAATGGTTTACAGATTTCAATACATGGTGAAGGACATCATATTAAACTCAAACCCGCTTTTGGATCTACTTGGCCAAAAGATTTTTTAAAACGCATTTTAATTCAACTAGCCAAAGAAAGAAGAGATCCCATTTAAAAAAAATTCAGTGCTAGTTTTAGCATTTGAAATTCATCGCTATCGTTGTCGATTACAATATGCTTATCTTTTATAAGATTTTCATAGTATAACTCAAGCGACGGAAGGATATTTGACTTTAGAGATATTAAAGAGTTAATGAGAGATTCTAATGCTTTTTGGCCTCTCGGAGGATATGGAGTGAAACTAATGGCGAGTACTTTTTTCTGGTTCATTTCACCTGATTCAGCTAACCATTCTAAGGCATTTTTAATTTGAGCAGGCACGTTGGATAAATATTCCGGGGTGATGACTAGTAGAGCTTTGGATTCAGCAATTAAATTTTTGAATTTTATTAAGGCCACTGGGTATTCTGATGACGATGTATTAGGGTTAAAAAGAGGAAGAGTTTCAACAGGAAAAAATCTGCCCTCAAGCTCAGGAAAGTTTTTAATGATATAATCTATAAGCTTACGAGAATTAGATCCCTCTCTTGACGAACCGCTAATAAATAGTGTCATGATTAATCAATGATTTTGTGCATATCCATGTAGAGAACTTTTCGAATTCCTTTTTCTTCAATGATTTGCCATTTTAAGTCAAACAATTCTTTTGGATAAGCTACCCCCTTGGTTCTTAGCATACCATTAAGTTTGTCCCATCGACGAACGAGAACATCTACTAGCAGGCAGTATTCTGCATTAATAAACTCCACATACATAAATGTGTCTTTTTCAAATAATTCAAATCCTTTAAAACGATATCTGAAGTCCTTTGACTGGCTTTGTTCCAATAGATCATAAACTTTGTCATTTAGATGTAGCTTAGTCATTGAGTCCTCGCATTTAGGTATGGAATTAAAATAATTTTGAGGAAGATTGCATGAGAACATCCCTAATAATATGAGAAATAACAATGTCTTAAATTTCACGTTTCAATAGATTTACCTTAATTAAACCTATTCTAAAATAGAATAGTATTCGGCTAGAAAAATACGATTGAGATAATCGGCTTAATTTGATCAAACAAATATTAAATTAGCCGAGTTAATAAAAAAGACCATTATGACTTTGAGTAGAGGAATGATCACAACTTTTTTGGGAATTCTTTTAATTGGTGTAATTATTGGATGTTCAGGTGAGAGGTCTAGGGCCGACGATAAGAAAAAAAGGAAGCCAAGACCAAAAACAGAAAAAAAAGTGGAGAAGGAAGAAACCAATGATCAAGAAGAAGAACGAACTGTCCCTCCTGAACAATTGGCGAAAGCCAAAGAGCTCATTTCTAATGCTGAGAACTTAGATGATATAGATGCTAAAAAACTGTTTAAGCTAAATTGTTCTGTATGCCATGGTATCAAAGGTAATTTAATGGTGAATGGGGCCAAAGATTTAACAGCAAGCAAAATAGGTTTAGAGGAAAGTGTGGCGCAAGTGTATTTTGGTAAAGGATTAATGACTCCTTTTAAGGGAATATTAAAAGATGACGAGATAGTAGCTGTTTCGAAGTATGTCGAAACAATGCGTTAGTTGTTAGTCGAAAATTTTACCCTGATTTAAAATCCCTTTTGGATCAAGTTTATTTTTTAAAAGGCGCATGAGTTGAATTTCGGATTCACTTCTCGAGATATGGAGATACGCTTTTTTATGTATACCAATGCCATGTTCGGCAGAGACAGATCCATTGACATCTTTTAAAGGGAGATATACCGTATCGTTTATGGATTTAATGAGTTCAGGATCATTGGATTTTCGATCAACGATTAAGTGCATGTTTCCATCAGCAATATGTCCAAAAGGATATACCGCATGAACACCATCAATTTTCTCTAAGGTATTTTTCATATCAGATATCAATTCTCCTATCAAGGAAATAGGCATAGATATATCGAAATGATGATCGATTGCGCACCGGGATTTAATGACATGCACATCTTCTCTTATGGTCCAAAACCAGTTTAAATCAGAGTCACCATCGGCAATACATGCATCAAGTATCTGATTATTTTCTAAGGCAGATTCTAGAAGTTCGAGCATTCGATTTTTATCATAGTTAGGATCTGCACCTAGAGATTCTAGCAGAACATAATAGGTATGTCCATGAGCTAGTGGAGGTGACGCTTGTGCTGGTGGGGATGTCATGGCTTTATAGGTGTTTCCCCATATTAATTCATAACCACTTAAGGTACCTGCAAGACCCTTGTCCATATATTTTAGAAACTGGACCACTTTAGTGTAATCATCAAATGCAACAAAGCAACTTTGACGGCTTTTAGGTTTTTCGACCAATTTAAGAACGGCCTTTGTGATAATTCCAAGCGTGCCTTCAGAACCGATGAACATGTGCTTTAAATCATATCCAGAATTGTCTTTTATTATTTTCTTAAGCGAACTAATTACTGTTCCATCCGCTAAAACCACCTCTAAACCTAATACAAGTTGGCGTGTCATTCCAAATCGAAACACCCGTAAACCACCCGCATTAGTCGATATGATGCCACCGATCTGCGCGGACCCTTTGGCACCAAAATTTAAGGGGAATAATAAGTCATGATTCTCGACTTCTTTATGAATGTTTTCAAGGATTGTTCCTGCCTCTACAATGAGAGTTCTAGAATCTGAGTCGAGCTCAATGATTTTGTTCATGCGCTCTAGAGAAATTACCAAATCCGTTGATGTACATTCAGTGCTTCCCACAAGATTGGTAAGTCCTCCATGAACCACAACGGCTTGATCAGCATCATGACATAAACTAAGAATTTTGGAGAGTTGTGCCGTAGTCTCCGGCAATACAACAGCCAAAGCATTTAATCCTTCATGCATTTTCCAGATATGTACATATCTTTCTTTTAGTGCGTCTCCCTGAATAATTTTAAGTTTTGGTAACTCCTCTCTTAGTGTATTTATCATCGTACAAATTGATATATAAAGATGTTTAAAATCGACAGAAGACAAGAACAATTAGCCAATTGAATTGTCCTTTTAAAGTATGTATAGAGATGCTTTAAGTATCTTTATTTTAACGCACTAACTACATAAACATGACAAAACGACAATGGATAGTTTCATCCATTTTAACCTTGGCCATTATTTTAATTGGGGCAGCGGTTTTTCAGATGCTTGGTAAGAAAAAGGAATCCACTATAAAACCTGGATCTAAATCTGAATTAATCCGTCAAGTAGAAGTCACCAATTTTACAGAAAAGGATATTCCTCTTGAAATAAATCTTGATGGAAGATTACAAGCTTATGAGAAAATTAATCTCATGTCTGAGGTCACGGGAAAAATTCTTCCCTCGGAGAAAACATATAAAACGGGGAGCTTTTTCAATAAAGGGGATTTACTTTTTAACATTGACAGTAAAGAACAAGAGTATAATTTGTTTGCTCAGCGTAGTCGTCTATTGACGGCAATTACGCAGATTATGCCAGACTTAAAATTTGACTATCCCGATGTATACCCTAAATGGCAAGCTTATTTAAATGATTTTGATATTGAGAAAACGACTCCAAAATTACCTGTAATATCTGAGGGAGCTGAAAAATATTATCTCTCAGGTAAGGAGATTTTTAATTTGTATTATACGATTAAGGGATTAGAAGATAGATTAACTGATTTTAAGATTCACGCTCCTTTTAGTGGACAATTTACTAGCATAAGTGTTTTTCCTGGCTCTCTCGTAAATCCGTCTATGTCTTTAGGGCAGATTATGAACTCATATGCCTATGAGTTTGTAGCACCTATAGCGTATGATAAAATTAGTTATGTAAATACGGGACAAACAGTGACTTTGACTTCTCCAGATTTAAGTGAAAGCTGGAATGGAAAAGTCTCTAGAATATCGAAGCAAATAGATCAATCCACGCAATCCATCAATGTTTTTATTCGCGTAAGCGGAAAAGGATTAAGAGATGGGATGTTTATGGAAGGTCAGTTAATGGGTAAAACATTAAAATCAGTGGTTGAAATACCACGAGAAATAATTGTTGATCAAAATTATATTTTTGTTGTAGCAGAGAACCGATTGGTCAAAAAGCCGATTGAGATATTGGAAAGGTCAGATAAAAAGCTCTGGGTAAAAGGGATTAATGCCGAAGACAAAGTGGTCATTGCATCGGTAAATAACTTGTATGAAGGACAAAAGGTCCGAATCTAAATAGGGAGGAGATGAGAGCAATAATAAACTACTTCCT
Source organism: Saprospiraceae bacterium (assembly GCA_020630555.1). GTDB lineage: Bacteria > Bacteroidota > Bacteroidia > Chitinophagales > Saprospiraceae > JAHDCZ01. Next base: position 190 of record JAHDBE010000037.1, on the reverse strand, counting down.
TCGAAATACAGTGGCCGCAAACTTATTAATGGTCTTTATATTCATTATGGGTTTGGTAGGTCTATTACAGCTAAAGACTACTTTTTTTCCAGAGGTACCTACACGAAATATTTCTATCCAACTCGTCTATCCAGGTGCATCGCCAGAAGAGATTGAAGAAGGGGTTGTTACTAAAATTGAGGAAAATCTA
>JAHDBE010000036.1 GCA_020630555.1 Saprospiraceae bacterium | reverse complement strand
CATATCATAAATCTGATAAGCATTAGGTGTGAAATCACTTTCGATATTTAAAATAGAATTCGATGGATTGGGATATAAATAAAAACCGTAATCATCAGTTTTATTAAATGTTTTAGATAGATCTAGGAATTGGCAATTTTCACTGTAGCAGCCGTCAGAATCCGTGATCAGTATAACATCATTACTTAGGTCAACTGCCAGATGGTAAGTTTCTCGTCCGATAAACATAATCCGGTTATCAGACAATTCTATAAAATCCTTTAATGAAGCCACTCCATTGAAGCTATCCTCTGGTACAGAGTATCGGTGGTGCCACAGAAGTTCCCCAGATGGAGTGAATTTAGCCATGTAGAGATACCAGGTTTCAAAAGACATTTCTGTTTCAATGGCGTAATAAGACCCAATAGCTAGGTAATTTTTATCATTTAATTGTTTGATTTTGTTGAATGCTACTCGACTTAAATCAGGGTCTAGGAGCAAAGGATCAAAATGTATTTCCCAAAGTTCATTCCCCTCTAAATCAATGGCTCGGATATTATCCCATATTGTTGAAAATATTATGGATTCATTATCAGGGTCGAAAATCGGGTCTGCAGTGTATCCATCCCACTCGTAATATGAGGAGTCAACAAGATTTTTTTCTGAATCAAAAATTAAAATATCATGAACAAAATTTAAAATAGCAGTGTCACGATCGCGAATTAAATATAGTTTATCATCTTGGACATCAATTCCACGGATATATGCGGATTTAAAATGCCAATCGAATATATAAGTTGTATCTAATGTAAGTGAGATTTTATTTATCCAGTGTAAATGTACATGTGAAGTATCCCAAACAGGTTTATACGAAGTGGCCATAACAAAATAGTCTCCAATTTCTTGAAAACCACTTACCCAATGCGCGTGAATGGTGTCAGGAGCTTGTATCCACATGCTGTCTATTACATCAAAATTAGTATCAAGTTTATAGATTCCTACTTGTTTATTTTTTTCGACAGGGCAATACATCTCATTATCTGTAAATATAAATTGTGAAGGAATTCTGAGGTCACTAAAATGCTTAAGCTTTTCAGTATTAAGATCATCATCTAATTTTTTTACATAAGAATCAATTTGAGACAATTCGTCGTTATATCCATTCCCTACGAAATAAAATTCATCGCCTAACTGAAATATATCAACATTGCTAACATCAATTAGATCGGAGTTTCTTATGTATAGTCCATTTTCAAACTGAGCGATAAGTTCGAAAGCGACAGTTAGAAAACATATAAATAATAGGGCCGTTCTCTTTTGCATACATGAAAATTACTTAAATAACTCTCTTGATGTGCGCTTTTTGACGACAAATGCTTTTTTAAAATCCACATGATAATGATCGTCGTGGACTTTATTTGCTAAAGGATATAATCGTGGCATAAAATAAATGCCTCTCTCCTTTACCTTTTTCCCGGAAGGGGTATTAAAAAAATCATCCAATAATTCTGTTCGAAGAATGATTTTATGAATACTCATATTGCGTTTCTTAGCAGCATCATCTAGAGCCAAAATATGTTTAGCCATAGTTTCGAGATCCAATTGTATAGAACCAAAAATTTGATTTTTCCCGTACGTGTCAAATTCAAGTAGGTAGTGCCACATACCAATTCTGTCCAACCATTGCGTTTGTACACCTTCTGAATTTAATTTTGGAATCATAAAGTCGATGCCTAATCCATTTTGGTGCGTGTTATGAAAGGTCATTTTTCCGCCATTGGTATTGCCACATTCCATAGTTCTAAAAAATGTATTTGGACAGGTGGTTTCGCAAGTCTCGTAAGCCTCTAGGGCAATTTTGTATACATCCGAATGAATGTAAGCGTTGTCAATGACGAAGTACGACCACCAACTGAAATATCCAAAGTTTTTTCCTGACCAAGGCATCAACCAGGCATTAGACACACTTCCGTCTCGGACGCTTCCTTTACTTTTACTTGTGCCTTCATTGACGTAAGTCCACTGATCAAGTGAACAAAATATTCCCCAGATGAGGAATATTAAAATCCAGTATCTTCCTCTCTTAATTAACTTCAAAATTGATAATAGGCAGTTTTTAAATAAGCTCCTTCAGGAAAACGAATAGGATGATCGATGTCGTGTTGAGTCTGTTCTAAAAGATAAAATGATCGGTTGGTTTTATCGAGTGCTCTTTCGCAGATGTCGTGAAATTCTTCTTTAGTAATTCTGGAAGAACAACTGGCTAATAATAAAATGCCTCCATCTTCGATAAGCTTTGCACCGAGAGATGCTAGTCTTGAATATTGGTGTTTAGCGCCTTCGATTTCATCTTTTTGTTTTGCAAATGAGGGAGGATCAATAATGATAAGATCAAATTTTTTATTCGACTCAGTCAGTTGTGTTAAGAGTTCAAATGCATCACCACATAAGATCTCATGGCCTTTGTAGATGTCATTAATTCTAGCGTTTTCTTTGGCCAACTCAAGTGCATGAGGACTGATATCAAGGCTTATGACTTTTTTAGCACCACCAACAAGAGCATGGACGGAAAATCCCCCAGCATAAGAAAAAACATCCAAGACCTTTTTATTTAACGCTAATTCTTGAATACGTTTTCTATTATGTCTATGATCTAAAAAAAATCCAGTTTTATGACCCTTGATGACATTGGCTCTAAACTTAACGCCATGTTCTATAAACTCAACATTAGAATCTGTTAATTCACCTAAAAGAATTTGACCATCTAAAAACTTGGTTTGTCGATCTTGAACAAGTCGTGAAAGTCGAAGAACTAAAGTTGAGATTCCATTAATTTGTTTTACGGCATTTAAAATCCATGGTAAGTAATTAATCCAGCAAGTAGAGTATAATTTTAATACCGCCACTGAGTTATATACATCTATGATTATTCCCGGTAGAAAATCATTTTCGCCAAAGACCAATCGGTATGCATTTGTATCGGAGGAAATAAGACTTAATCGAAGATTATAAGCGTCTTTTATTTTATCATTAAACCAATTAGAGTCAATCTTTGCAGGCGTATGAACTTGAAGGATTTTTATTCTTATTGGTGAATGTGCGTCGTAAATACCACAAGCTAAAAATTGATTTTTTCGTTGATCAAAAATGATAGCGATATCTCCATCTTGCGGGTCTGAGGATATTTTTTTTATACTTTGATCAAACACCCATGGGTGGCCTTTTTTTATTTGCCTTTCGGCCAAAGCTTTTAGTTTTACGGCAATTCTTTTAGGAGTAAATTCGGTAGAAATAAAGTCCATTATTTAGGGTTCAAAGTAAATAATTGGATTCCACTATTATTATTACCGACTAAGACGGCCGATTGGTTTTTATATCGAAACGGTTTTAATCGTCGGACATCACCAGGACAGAAAAAACCTGATTCTTTAACGGATAGGGCTTCGAATTTTTCATCACCTTTATTTATTAAAACCAACCCCGTTCCGCTATCCGCTCGTGGTGTTTCTACTTCGGAGACAAACCAATTTCCTGCACAAATGATGTCTTTATCATCATCCTCATCTACATCCATGATTACAAAATCTTGAATGGGGCTTAATTGGGCCTGGACAGGAAGTTCTTCCATTTCGAAATTTAAATCTCCACGATTCCAAAGGATCATTGAAGAAAAAGTGTGTGCTTTTAAATGTAATGAGGAGTCCAGAGATTCGCCATAAATTTTATTTAAAGAGGACAAACCAAATTCTTCGTAGCTATTAATTTTCTTTTTTAAATCAGGAATTTGTTCGCTTGAACATTGAAATCCTCTCACCGGATATAGGGTCTCATCATTGTAATAACCCAATACAATATCACTTTTTCCATTAGCATCAAAATCATGACCGTACACCTCAAATGGTTTGTTTTCTTGGGCCTTGTATTTATAGTTTAATCCTAAGTTGCCTAGCAAAATATCTTGAAATCCGTCATTATTTAAATCGCCCACTTTAAGACTGAAATACCAACCGTTTAGTTTGTCTAGATTTTCGATGGTTTGTTTTTGGTATCCTTCATCGGTATTAAGATATATTTCTGGATTCGTCCATTCTCCGCAAATTACCAAATCTTCATCCCCGTCGTTGTCTAGATCGACCCATTCAGAATCGTTTATCATTTGATTGTTGTTTAGATCGAGAATGGTACCGTCGTTTTTAATAATTACAGAAGAAGCACCAAAAGGATATTTGGAAGGGATATGGCGATTTCCAGAGAAGAGGTCACCTGCGTGCGAAACAGCGGCCCCATTCGAACTGTAATAAGGAAAGTTTATTTGACTACGTTCTAATACTCCGTTTGAATTTTGAAGATATAGTCGATCCTGATAATTTGAATCTCCTTCGTCGTATTCATTTCCACCGCTAGTGACAAAAATGTCTAAGAGGCCATCCTTATTAGAATCTAAGAATTGGGCATCAACATCTTCGAACGCTTTATCATTGGCGAAAGCCAAAAAAGTTATTTCCTCGAATTCACCATTTTTATTTTGTAAATAAATTCGGGCTTCTTGATCTTTCGCGCCTCCCATAAAAATGTCTTCCAACCCATCTTGATTAAAATCTCCAACATCTAATGCCGGACCATTCCGCGAGAGTAAATGGGGTAGTAAGACTTGTTTATTAAAGTCGTTGTAGTCGTTTTCAATATGCGCAATTTTAAGGCCTATATTTTTTAACTCAGAGAAGAGTGTTTTTTTCTCTTTTTTGTGCTCACGGCGATCAGAGGATTTTTTAAGTTTTAGTGAAGTTCCATGTTTTAGGTTTAACAAAGTCTGGAAAGATCCGTCAGGCCACTTAATAGTGATACTATCGATGGGGTTTTGGCTTACGCCAAATTGGATGATGTCTTGGCTTGACGATTGAAATCCGCGAACTACCTGAAGGTGTTTTGTTTGGATCAGCTCGTCTTGGTATATTTTCACTAAGGTTCCTAATTTGTCTACATGGCTGAGATCTTGAAAATCAAGAATGATGTAGTTATCGTCATTTTGATTATTTCGGTAGACGCTTGCTGGACTATTTATGTTATTTACGATTAAATCAAGATCTCCGTCATTATCCATATCACCAGTAGCTAAGCCGTTTGAAAATCCAATATGATCAAATCCCCATTGTGAACTTACGGCTTCAAATTTTAATTGGCCCAAATTTTCAAAAGCATAGTTTTGAATCGGTGTGGAATTAAGGGCACCGAAGGCGGCACTAAAATTTAATCCACGGCCAGATTTTTTTACAAGTTCATCTCGACGTTTTTTCAGGTCTTTGTCTTGAGTGTCATGAAGGAAGCCATTAGCTACAACGATATCATTATCTGAATCATGATCAAAATCCTCTATTAGAGTCCCCCAACTCCAGTCCGATTGAGAAATATTGGCGTAATCGGCGACATCTATAAAATGACCATTGCCCAAGCTTAGCTGCATGGAATTTCTCATATACTGGACATGCTGGTTTTGGTCTAGTAAAGCGTTGAATTTTTCAGGATTCATTGGGGCCATATTGGTCTTTTGTCGGAGATTGTCTTCGGCAAGCATTTCTACGACAAACAAGTCGAGATGTTGATCGTTATTAATATCGCCTAAATCAGTACCCATGGCGAAATATGAGCAGTGTGGAAAATAATCAGCCAAGGATTCTGTGAAAGTGCCATCACCATTATTGACATAATAAAAATCAGATTGCTCAAAGTCATTCGCCACATAAATGTCTGTCCATCCGTCTTCGTTTAAATCCCCCAAAGTAAGACCTAGGCTATAAGAGAAATTTCGGATTCCAGATTCTTCAGTGACATCTTTGAACACGCCGTTGTCATTACGATAAAATTTATCAGAAGCACGCATAGGCTTTAATGCCATATATCTATACATGCGATCAAGAGGGATTTCAAAAATACCAGGATGATTGGCTAAATACATATCTAAGTCGCCGTCTTTATCAAAATCTTGAAATCCTGCTTGCACCGAATGACTGGGATCGTCTAATCCATAGTCATTGGCGGACTCGATAAAACTGTTATTTTTTTGATTTATAAAAAGAAGGTTCTTGCTTTGATCGGGTCCTTTCCATCCTGCACGACAGACGTAAATATCTAACCAACCGTCATTATTTATATCCACCATAGAAATACCTGATTTGAAACCGGTGGAAACTTTAGCGATACCACTTGATTGGCTTATGTCACGGAATTTGAACTTACCTTCATTAAGATAAAGTTTGTCCTGTCCAATAGTAGAAGTGAAATAGATATCCGGTAAACCATCATTATTAATGTCACCAATTCCAACACCGCCACCATTGTATAAATATTGATACACATAATAGTTTGTCTCCTTGGTTTCTATAATTTCATTTGTAAAATCGAGACCGCTATAAGTAGGGTCTACTGACTCAAACTGCTTTTTAGATGATAAATCGTGTTGACAAGAATATCCAAGCAGTAATACACCAATGAAAAAAGTCAAATTATAATATGTATGTATTATTGATCTAATGATGAAATAATTTCTGGTCTAAGAAATCGGATTACAAGTTGAAATTAGCAATTCACGAGGTGGTCTAAAAATCTAGCTACTGAAGATCTATTTTTCGCTTTAATAATGCTCAGGTTCGTTCTATTTTTTATGCTTTGTTTGATTGTTTTGTCTTGCGGTCAAAACAATGTCCAAAATGAATCTACAATACACACAAATGGTCATATACAATTAAAATTTGCTTCAATTGATAGTATTTTCTACCGTGCAAATCCAGATGTTTTACGAATTAGACCTATTGCTTCTGGTAATTTAAAAGTCGTTGACAGCTTATATAATTCCAGTGATGACGAAGTCCGGGCGATCTACTTCTCTAACTATAAATTCAAATTAGATCTAATTAGTGAGTCTGGCGATACTTTTTTTTACGATAGTAAAAGTGTTCATTTTAAAGAGCAAATACTTGTCGAAGTTCCGGCTGATCAAAGATTCATTTGTCAATTTCATTTTAGTGTAGAAAAGCCGAGGAAATTTTTATTGTGGAGGATACTTGATCAAGATGTAATGACGCTTCTTGTGGACGATCATCTGATCAGTGCATATAGAGAATCGCACGTTCCCTTTTTTCGCATATTGGGAATGGGCGCTCTAATGTTTTTCGCACTTTACCATTTCTTCGTTTACCTCACAGGAAAACGTAGAATTTATCTGTTTCACGCCTTATTCATTTTATCTCATATCGCATTTTTTGTAAAATATGGTCCTTGGTATAATCTTGAATTGATTTATGAAAATTTTGATTATCGTTTGTTTTCTGTTGGCTTCAACAGTGTACAAGCATGTATGTATGTTTTTTATAGTGTGTTTGTGATGTATCTGTTTCAAACAAAAACGAAACATAAAAAGATACATAGAGCCCTTCAGTTTTTTTTTGGCGTAAGCCTGATTTACGTTTTTATAAATATTTTTTTGGCCTTGGGGGGTAACTATAAGTTGGTTTATGTGATGTTTACTATATACAGACTATTTGCGGTAATCATGGGAATTATTTTAAACACGTACTTTTTACTTTATTGGAATCGGGTCTCTGCTTATTTTATACTTGGCGGATTTGTCGTATTAATCTCAGGCGTACTAGCTTGGTTAAGTTCAGAATACATCATACCACGATATGGTGGATTTGGGGGTATAGACTATATGTTTGTCGGATCATTAATCGAGATATTGGCTTTCTCTCTTGCTTTAGGGATAAAGCATAAACTTGATGAAAAAGAAAAGCAAGTTGCACAGGATAGGTTAATTAATCAATTGGAGACCAACGATAGACTCCAACAAGAATTACAAAATAAGTTGGAAGTCGAACTCCAACAGGCTATTAAAATATCAGAACTCAGCAGTCTCGAAAAACTAATGATTGGATCAGAATTAAAATCATTACGGACACAAATGAATCCGCACTTTCTATTTAATTCTATTAATTCTTTAAAGCACTGCATCATAGAAAACGAGACGAAAGTAGCCACCCAATACCTCGATATTTTTGCGATGATGTTTCGAAAAATATTAGTGAATTCGAGAGAGAAAATGGTGAGTATCCAAGAGGAGATTGATCTTTTAAAACTATATGTTCAGGCAGAAGCCATTCGGTTTAAAAACGATATTGAATTTATCATCAATGTCGATGAGGGTTTGGATAATCATTTTTCGAAAATGCCACCCATGTTTTTGCAGCCGATCGTTGAGAATTCTATATGGCATGGATTCTTACCTAAGCAAGATGGAAACAATATTTTGAAATTGGATTTTAAGAGGATTATTAAAGGCAGCAATGAAATGCTAGAGGTGTCTATAACTGATAATGGGGTAGGGCGTATTCACCGCGAGACGAAATCTAAAAATCATAAATCTCTGGCGACTACAATTATCCATGAGAGATTAGAATTGTTAAATAAGATTGAACATGTAAATAGTTCGATTAGGATACAAGACTTATATGACGATCGCCATCTTCCAAGTGGCACAAAAACCATTCTCACTGTACCCCTGGCTAGCTGACTTTTACGAATTCATACCTGGCAATAACAAAATTAAAAACCTCGCGATCATTTCTTGATATAAATTTAAATCAAAAGACAAGCATGTTCGATACGACGAGGATAACCCATAAACTAAAAGCAAAAACACCAATAAATATGGAAACGATCTATGATGTGATTCTCGTGGATGATGAACTTGACGCGATTAGCGTGTTAAATCACGAGATTCAAGCTAATTGTCAAAATCTAAGAGTGGTAAACACTTTTAATGCTCCCAAGGATGCATTGATTTATTTACAATCCCATTCGGTGGATATTATTTTCTTGGATATAGAAATGCCCTTTATGAATGGCTTTGAATTTCTCGAAATGATGCCTAAGCATGATTTTGATATTGTGTTTACGACGGCTTATGACAAGTATGCTTTAAAAGCGTTTAAGACCAGTGCTGTAGAGTACCTTCTAAAACCGGTCATAGGTATAGAGTTAGTAAAAGCCATAGAGAAAATAGATGCAGCTAGGAAAAAAAACCTGCCAAGATTATCGATGGATTTCTTGATTGATCAATTTAAATCGGCTAAAAAGAATGAACTAAAACGTTTAGCAATTCCTACGTCGACCGGTTTATCTATAATAAACATGGATGATATTATTTACTGCCAAGCGGAGGATTCTTATTGTACAATTTATATGGAGAATAAAAAATCTCTATTTATTGCTAAGAATTTAAAATATATGGAAGAGCTCATTGGTGACGAACAATTTTTTAGAGTGCATAAATCCTACTTGATCAATTTGACGAAAGTCGAAGAATTAAATAAATCGGATGGTGGATTTATCGTTTTAAACAATCGAAAGCAAGTACCTTTGGCCCGATCTCGAAAAGATAATTTTTTACAAATATTACACTCCTATTAAAAAACATATTACAAAAAAATATAGATGTTAAAATTTAATATGTATGTAGGGGTTTGCACGAGAGTTGGTTTCTTGTTGTTAGTTTAAACACCCGGCCTACGCCCCATACGGCCATTAACCCGAGAATAATGAATATCAACTTCAAAACGCTGATCGTTTTGTCTTGTGTCTGTATGGTTTTATCCTGTGCTAAAGACGAAAACACCAACCCCGAACCAACTTACCAACATGAAATTCCATTAGATGAAGCCAAAGAAGCCTATGTAGAGGGCATGATGGCTGTTAAGGAAGTCGTACAGCAGATTTTCTTTGAGGTTCTTCAAGATCCTGAATTAAATGGAAATTTTGCCCAAGAATCTATTGACTCGAGAACCGACTGTCCAGAAATTACGGACTTGAATCCAGATGCTTTTCCAAAAGAACTAAGCTTTGATTTTGGAAGCGGTTGTCTGACAACCAATGGTACTTATGCCGAAGGATTGATTGATGTGTTTATGACAGATAAATTATCTGCGACGGGTATGGAAATGAGATTTACTCCGAATCCAGGATTCAAAATGCAGGGAAATAGAATTTCGTTTTCGAGTAGTAACGGCATGTTTACATTAAACTATAGAGGATCTAGCTCGGCAGATTTAAAAAAGTATGATCTTGATGTTAGGGACTTACAAGTGATTGATGAAGAAGGGTACGATGTTATATTGAATAACATGACAGACGGACATATTACATTTCAAGATGTAAATGAAAATAATGAAGAAATGGGTTTGATCGGTTTCGCTGATGACGTGGCGTATATCGGATCAACAAACATGAACATTACAAATTTTAAAGATGAAAATTTGAATGTTACTCAATTCACACCTGCCAAGGTGGATTTAACATGTAACTGTCCAAAGTCTGGAGAGGCATTAATTACAGATGAACGAGGAAGAGAACAGCATATTAACTTTGGAAATAATTTTGATTGTAACGGTATGATCCTCGTCGATCTGCAAGAAGTGGAATGTAGATAAAAGAATTAATATATAGATGTTTCTTAAAGAGGGTGAATATGCGTATTCACCCTCTTTTATTCATACTTATTAAATCATTGTTTCATGAAAGTTAAATGTATCTCGTCAACCTAGCGCCATATGAGTAAATTCAATGAAATAGCTATATTGACGTACTAAAAATTTCAGTGGATGCTATCAAAATCAATTACTCTTCGATTTTCATTTAATTTAATTTGCATTGTTACTAGTGTATTCTTTGTTCTTCTCACCTCATGTGACGATAGCGACCCTAATACAACCACTGACCCACCAATCACAACCACGGACACTTTGCGTTTTGCTTCATTTAATGTGTCTATGTTTGGTTCTTCAGCAGGAGATATTAAAAACAAATTGAATTCTGCGATTGCGCATCCTGAGTTTTTGAGAGTGGGTGCCATCATACAAACGGTAAGGCCGGATGTCCTTGTATTAATGGAATTAGACTTTGACGAAAGTCAAGAGACTCTGGATCTTTTTAAAAGCGAATTGTTAGAAACGAGTTACGGCGAATTTGATACGATCCAATATCGTTACGCCTATCAAATCGTGTCAAATACAGGTGTGCTTAGCGGAAATGATTTAGACGGAAATGGCAGTGTATCCCTTCCTAATGACGCTTTTGGATTTGGAAATTTTCCGGGTCAGTATGCTTCAGCAATTTTGTCCAAATACCCATTGGATTTAGATAATATGAAATCGTTTCAAGAATTTAAATGGAAGGATATGCCAGATGCCAATAAGCCTTTAAATGCAGATGGCAGTTCGTATTACTCAGATGATGCTTGGGGGGAGTTTAGACTTTCGTCAAAAAATCATGTGGACATTCCAGTGATGGTCCCGGGTAAAACGATTCATGCTTTGATCTCTCACCCTACACCTCCGGTATTTGATGGTGCTGAAGATCGAAACGGTAAGAGAAATCACGACGAAATTAAGATGTGGACCAGTTATATAGATCAGGATTCTTATTTGTATTCGGATCAAGGGACTTCTGAAGGCTTGTCCACAGAGGAGTCCTTTGTTGTTTTTGGAGACTTAAATGCTGATCCATTGGATGGAGATTCCTTTGATGGAGCCATAAATCAATTGTTAGATCACCCACGTGTTCATCAGTCGGTTTCTAATGGTGCCTTAATACCCAAGAGTAATGGTGGTGCTGAGCATAACCAACAATCAGGAAACCAAGGGGACCCAGCTTTTGATACTGCCTTTTTTGGTTTGCGTATTGATTACGTTTTACCTAGTTCAGATTTAAGTCCAGTGGCCTCAGGTGTGTTTTGGCCGTCGAGCGAGGAAGAACATTTTGATTTAGTAGATGATGGTGCGGCTTCCGATCATTTATTGATTTGGGTTGATCTTCAAATTACCTATTAAGCGTCGAATTCTTTTTTGACTGTTTCTAGACAGTCCAAAATCATATCCATGGTTTTGTCGATTGTGGCTTTCTTTGTTCGAAATGCTAGTATGGCCATTCGAATAACAAACTGATCGTTCAGGACGGTCGAACTCAAAAAGACACGTCCATCTTTATGAATTAATTCAAGAAGTCTTTGATTAAAAGCGTTTTCATTATTTGATCTCGGAAACCAAAAATAACTCACCGAAAGATCTGGTTCAGGACCCAAAATAAATCCATTTTCGGAGAGACTTTTTCTAAAATATTCTGTGAGTAATAGCTTCTCATCAAGACAGGCAATAAATGGATCAATACCGTGTAGCTGTAACGGTAGCCATACGCGCAAAGCCCTAAAATGCTTTGTCAATTCTGGAGATACATCTGCTGGATTAAGAGGCATATCCTCTTTATACGCATCTTGCATGTAATTCGCTATGTAATGATGCGATTCCAAAACGGCCTCTCTATTTTTCACTAAGACCGCTCCGACCCCGTAGGGTAGAAACAACCCTTTGTGAGGATCTACAACTAAGGAGTCTGATCTCTCGATGCCTTTGAAAGCCTCTTTTTTATCCTGACAAAGAATGAAAAATCCACCATAAGCGGCATCGACATGAAACCACAGATTTTCAATCTCGGCAATATCTGCTAATTCGTTCATGGGATCGATGGCCCCTGTATCCGTAGTCCCTGCAGAGGCAATTAGGATTCTTGGAGTCAATCCCATATTGCGATCCTCTTGGATTTGATTTTTTAAGCTGTCCGCAGACATGCGATGAAATTCGTCTAAGGGAATGTACCTTATTGTGGCTTTCGCCAATCCAATTATCCGTAATGCTTTTTGGACGCAATGATGGACTTGCTCACTCATGTAAATGACGCATTTGGACACATCATTTTCTAAAATTTTAAAATGATCTCTAGCTGCTGTGAGCGCAGTTAAGTTAGCAATAGATCCACCACTGGGTAAATTACCAATAGCGGAGCTCGGGTATCCAAACACTTTTTTTAACCAGTTGAGGACTTCATGTTCGATCTGGACCGCACCGGGCGAACCAAAATACATACCTCCGTATTCGTTTGTGACATCCGCCAAAAAATCGGCAATGGCTGAGGTGTAAATACCTCCACCTGGAATGTACCCTAGGTGTCCTCCTGAAGCTGGATTAATACCTCGTTGCGTGACGTCTTTATGATAGAGTTCTAATATCTCACCTAGATTTTTTGATTTACCGTCAATCTTTAGGCTTTCAATTTTCTGATCACTTTGAAAGTATGATGGCCTTTTCTCTGTGTTTTCAATAAAATCTTCGGCATAGGCATTTACGCCATTTAACAAGTTTGATCTTTCTTGCGAATTGGGCTCTAGGGGTGCTGAAAGCTTTTCTAATTCGGCCAGACGTGATTCTAAATTTGACACAAGTGGAGTTTTATTGGATGTCAAAGGACGGAAATTTTTTCAAAAATTCGGGATCAAAATCGGCGCCGTGTCCAGGACTGTCATCGACGGTCACTTCCCAATCATTATGATATACCATTCCTCCGATCACGGGATCTTCAGATTGCATGAGTGGTGAGTCTAAATCGTAATAAATGATGTTATCCCAGGCTTTGGAAAAATGCACTAATGCTGAAATTCCAACCCGCGTTTCGGAAAAGGACCCGACTTGACAATATACTCCGGCTGCTTGAGCGACACTGGCGATTTTCATGGCATGACAAATCCCACCTGCTTTACCAAGTTTAATATTGATTAATTGGATACCATCTACTGCCAACATCCGGTAAGCATCTTGATGACTAAATACGGATTCATCGCCCATGATAGGAATTGGACTTTCCTGATTGAGTTTTTGTATGTCGATAAAATTTTGGCAGGGTAGGGGCGCTTCACAATGTTCGATGTTATAAGCTTCAAGAGATTGCAAGGCGCGTTTTGCTTCTAAGTAATTCCACCCTTGATTTGCGTCGATACGAATGGGTAGTTCCATTCCAATTGCTTTACGAATGGCCGCGATTCTTTCGACATCTTTAGCAGACGGACGATCACCAAGTTTTACTTTAATCACAGGAAATCCATCTTCCTTAAACTTGACAGCACGCTTTACCATCTCCTCAACAGGAAGAAGGCTTACTGTCATGTCTGTATATATCTTCTTAGAGTTGTCTCCTTGTAAATATCTGTATAGAGGTAGTTCGACCAGTTTTGCATTAAGATCATAAAGTGCCATATCGAAAGCACATTTTATAGAGGCGTTTCCAGCTAAACTTTTGTCGATAATTTTTATGCACTGACGAATCTCTCTTACATCTTGGCCGATCAAAAGTTGAGCAAGATCTTTTCCGGCCGCTACCGTACCATCTTGAGTTTCACCATGAATCGTACGATAGGGACAACATTCTCCAATTCCATATTGACCCTCTTCTAAGAAAATTTTGACGACAGTATTTCGAGCATGAGTCAAAGGTCCTTTAGAAATAACAAAGGGCTCATTCAGTTCGATCTGAATGGGAATAATCGAGATCTTTTTTATTCGATAATTCATAATCACAATTTGTTTTAATGAGATTATTCGATCGCTTCTAAATACGACTTTTGTCCACCGACAACAGGAAGACTTAAGGAACTAGCTTTTAATTCGATAGTCAATTCGGTACCTGGATCAGGCCATAAAGTAAAATCTCGATCGCTCGAAAAAATCATAAGCCCTATTTGTTGGCCGGATTTGATGATCTGATCGTCAGGCATAAAATCAAATTCTAGTTCATAAAATTGACCCGGCACTAGATCTTCGCTTTCAGTCATGGATTTATGATTTTGTGGATCTGCCCACGCACGTGTGATTATGTTGTCTGTGATTTTTACTTTCTTCCCATCATTCCACGGAAGTGAAACCAACCAAACAGAGAGGTTCGCCGATTTGGCACTAGAAGACATTTTTAATTTTATGCTTGGTGTACCCGATATATGTAAGTCCTTATTTAATGTTGGACTTAAGTACATAAGTCTGTGATTGGTAAATTCGGCTTTCGCCAAAGTTTCTCCTGAGAAGGAGAAGTTATCGATTAAACTCTCATTTGGTGCGGCTTCGTTTCTAGCACTCGATAGTTTTCCGAAAGAAGGGGCTCCAGAGTCTAAATAGAGATTAACATGGGTTGCATCTGGGTGAGGGTAGTCGGTGTAAGATGTAGGATTTGATCGTTTATCTTGTTCGCGCACAATCCAAGATTTAGGATCGTTTTCTACACCATTATCGATGCCATGTAAGTATTTAGTAAACCAACGATTCATCATTTTCATTGGAGGTGGACCGCCATGACCATTCTGGTGATAGTAAATCTGATGGGGAATACCGAGAGTTCGCGCTTTGTCATAGATTCTATAACTGTGTTCGGGCATCACATTCCAATCATTAAATCCATGCGCCATCAATAAGGCGGCTTTCATGTTTTTTACTTGATGAATATAATCACGTGATTTCCAGAATTCATTGTAGTCACCAGTGATTCGATCCATACCGTTTTTCATTTCGGTATCCCTTACCCTCGCATTGTTTGAGGCTCGATTGGCTTCTTTTCCACTATGAATAAAATCATATAAGACATCGATGTCTTCTCCTAAATAACCTCCTGGTGATCTTACAAGTCCGTTTGATCTGTAATAATGATAGTAAGATGTGTTAGGTGCGATGGGAATGATGGCTTCTAGCCCTTCCACTCCTGTACATGCTGCGGCTAATGGAAGTGTTCCGTTATAGGATGTTCCTATCATGCCTACTTTACCCGTCGACCAATATGCTTCCACAGCTTCGCCGCCTTCTCTTTCTGAATATCCTTTAGCTCGACCACATAACCAATCGATAACTGCTTTGGGTGCTAGAGATTCATTTTCGCCTCCTACAGTTGGGGCACCATCGGATAAGCCGGTTCCTGGCGAACAAGAGTGCACGACAATATATCCTCGAGGCAACCAATCTTTGATATGGCCATTTGAGATAATTGGTCGTTGACCCACGCGAGTCACTTCAGGATGTACGCGTCCGTGAGTCGTATCACCTAAATTATGTCTGACATTCCACATGATACCTTGGACATCTGGAGCGACACCTGCGAAATAAGGACTTGTATTATAAACAACTGGTAGTTTTAAATTTTCTGTATCGGTCTGTTTTGGTCTACACACAGAAACATGCATTCGATCAAGACGACCATCCATGTCTGAATCAAAAGTGGTTTCAACCCAAAGATCATGACGAATCCAATCAGCGCTCTTTTTAAAAGCCTCTACAATTTGTGATTCCCCATCTTTAAAAACAGGTGTGACAATTTCATTACTTTTTTGTGCATTTGACCAAGAAAGCAAAAAGCAAAGAATTAGGGTAAAATAATTTTTCATAGGTTTTGTTACAGTTTTAAAACGATGCCTTTTAAGATACATCAATTGGAGGTAAACTATTTGGCGGAAGCCAAATAGTATAAGATTCGATCCCCTAAAATATCTAAAAATGGAATTCCCACAGTATCGTATTCATATTTATCATCGTTGAAAATACCGTCCTCATTAACAAGCAATGCTGCCGTAATAATGCATTCTACATTTCTTCTCTCGTCTACGATGTACGCACAGTCTATCACATGACCATAGGCATATCCGACTTTATTGTAGATTTTAATATAGTCAGGCAATTCCTCCTTATAGTCTCCGAAGACGAAAAACTTCACATAGCTGTCGTAATATTCTTTCCGATCATATCCCTTTTGATAGGGAAGGGATTTCATGCTTTGTTTTAAATAATCTAATTGATTTTCGGTGAGGTTTAAACGTAGATTTTCTGGAAACTTTTCAGGAAAGAAAATTCTTTTCTGTAATTCATGCATCGTACTTATCGGCAGATAATTTTTTTGTGAAAAATCAAATGCATTACGGACTAGACTGTCTCCTCTGTAAAATCCACTCCCTTTAAGGGTCTGTGTCAAATCTACTGGGGTAATTTCCTTCATGATTCTAGAGGGGATAGTTAAAGAATCTGAGTCTGTGATGATAGAAAATTCTGGAATTTTTGGATCGGCCGAATTTGTTGTGGCTAATCGATGCGCATACCTTGCAGGCCCTAGTTTTAATTCTTTAATATGTGTATTGATCTCATCTCGTCCTAAAAAATCGTATAGCCGATTAAATGCTTCATTATCACTGACGGCAAAAATTTTATCGATTTCTTCCTCGAAAGTTGTGTAGGTAGAGTCGTTACTTCTTTTAAATAATACGATTTAAATTGGAGTCCTCATTTAATCTCTCTATGGTAAACAGCAGGAAATTTGACAGTGCTTGCGGGATAAAAATACCTTTGGTCGTTTACATTGAATTCGTAATCCTCAAATTCGACTTCTTCATTGGTGCGGGTAATTTTTGTCAACTTAATTTGAAGATTATGTTTGTCGGCATTGTCCACAACATCTTTTATGATCCCGTCTTGAGACTTCAACCAATCTTCGAAAGACCATTTAGTTTGTGTGCTACAATGGCCGAATAATCCGATGACGAAAAATAAAGAAATGACTATTCTAAAAATTCTCATACGCCAAATTGAGTCAAGTGATGATTGAGATGTTTATAAAATAAATTATTCCATTCACTGGAACTAAGTGGGCCAAAAGACAAAGATTCCTTTCCTTCAAAATGAGACTCACCCAGTGATTGGGTTTTTTCTATGTATCCGATGAGTCGTGATTTTTCGTGATCAAAATCTTTCGAACCCGTAATAATGAAGGCTGGTGCTGTACGACTATTTTTCGGGTAAGGCTTCTCATTGACTACCGCCTGTTTTACAAATAATTTAAGGATAAATCTTGTTAAGAAATTTGGTTTGGGGTGCTTATCCGTAAATGCCATTTCGTAGGTTACATTACAATGTGCGAGCATTTGGTCTACAGACATTTTACCCCATTGACCTTGAGTCTCAGGATTAAGTTTATTAATTCGAGCGATTAGTTCCTGTGTGACAACTTCGGAAAAAATATTTTTAACCATTCTTCTAATTATAATTAAATATAAATAGATGCTCTTAGGGACTATAACTTTGTTCATAAGATATTCGAAAATCGTTATTGCAGCTTAATCATATAGCTTTCTCATTTTTGTATTTTAGTAATGATGAAGTTGACAAAGTATTTTGTTTTCCTTGGGTTTCTTGCTTTAAATTCAAAAGTCTATGCCCAGTTATTTACTTGGAGCGAGGACGTCGCCCCTTTGATTTACGAAAGATGTTCGAGCTGTCATCATGAAGGAG
>JAHDBE010000336.1 GCA_020630555.1 Saprospiraceae bacterium | reverse complement strand
CGTATGCGGAGACAGATTACTCAGAAGGAACAACGAGATTTAATCCAGTATGCGCGTACAAAAGTACCTGAGATTCGAATTAGGACAACGATGCTCGTCGGTTTCCCTGGAGAGACTGAGGAAGAGTTTGAAGATTTATGTGATTTTATTTCTGAAATGAAATTTGATCGATTGGGTGTTTTCGAATATTCACACGAAGAGAATACCTCAGCGTATGATCTAGAAGACAATGTCCCCGCAGAATTGAAGCAAGAGCGAAAAGCACATCTCATGGACATTCAGGAAGGAATTTCATTAGAGAACAACGAAAAACTATCGGGTCAAGAATATAGGGTTCTTATTGATCGTAAAGAAGGGCAGTTTTTTGTTGGTCGTACAGAATATGATTCGCCTGAAGTTGACAATGAAGTATTGATTGATGCAGAGCAATTTTTTGTTCGCGTTGGTGATTTTGCTCAAGTACGCATCACGCGTGTTGATGCCTTTGATCTATACGGCGAAGTGTTGAGCTAAACTATTGGATGGCTAAATTGTTGTTTACACATGGATCATGCTAGTTCACTTTTTAATAGAAATATCAGTCCTTTTATCCAGGCCGGATTTGTTTTTGCTTTAATATTGGTCTTCTTACTATTAGGAAAATTAGGTGAGCTGATAGGTATGGGTTCGGATGAAACCTATGGGTGGTTAGTGTCTTGTTCAATGCTCTTGTTTTTTGCTTTGTTTAATGCGGTTCTTAGTATTTCTGCCACAAATAGAAATACCTACTGGTTACATTCCGTTTTAGCATATGTAGGATTAGCTGCTTTGGGTGGCTGTGTTGCTTGGTTATATGATGGATTAACAATGAACGAGGCTGGAGCCATTAAATGGCTTTATTTTGTCATCACTTTTGGATGGCTTTTATTTTTAAGTATTGTACGTGCAATGAAAAGGGTTGTTAACCTGGCTATCAAGCAAGATAAGCGATTGCGCGGTGAAGAGTAAAATTTAAATATGCGTTGGTTATTCTTATTTCTGATTTTGTCCGTAGTGTCTTGTAAGACAAATTCGCAGTCTAATGATGTGGCTGAGCATTCTGCGGTACTTCCCAATAAAGGATTTAAGCTATTAGAAAATGGGGATACTTTGACTTACGTCAATAAAACAGAGCTAGAGTGGAATCAAGAGCTTAGTCCTCAAGAGTTTTATGTTTTAAGAAAGAAAGGTACTGAGAGATCTTTTACTGGTGAATACTGGGATAATAAGAAGGAAGGTCTTTATACCTGTCGCGCCTGCGATTTACCTCTATTTGCCTCTGATACCAAATATAAAAGTGGGACCGGTTGGCCTTCTTTTTGGAAACCTGTGAATGAAGAATTTATTCGTAGAGACACAGATTACGATTTAGGATATGCTCGAACAGAAGTCATGTGTGATAGATGTGGCGGCCACCTAGGTCACGTGTTCAAAGATGGCCCGCCTCCGACAGGATTAAGATATTGTATTAATTCTGTCTCCTTAAAATTTGAGGAATCAAGCAAAGAGTAACGCCACTAAAAGCATCGATATTAAAATAGCGGCTGCTGAATAAATTATCCATCGATTATCTGATTCGGACTTGTCAGTGCTATCTAATCCCATTTCAATCAGGACATTTTGGGCGTCTTCAAGTCTGTTTTCGGGAACAAGAATACTTGCTCCGCTGATACCTGTGACTTCGACGTTTCCTAGAAGGAGAGCTGTTTCATTTTGAGTCTGTACTTCAATTTTAGCTCTGTTTAAAGCGAACTTAATTTGATCGAGTTCGACAATGTTATTTGTTCCGATAAGTCTTACAAAGCTTTTCATGATCCTAGAAGTTGATGTACTATAATAACAAATAATACCTTAAATTGATTCCAACAAAATTGAAATGCATGCGACAATCCCTGTTTTTAAAACTTGTAATTATGTTATTGATCTACGTAGGACTCACACAATTTGGAGGGATTTGGGGGCGTAGAATTATGTATCCTATTCAGTTATTGGTAACGTATTTACACGAATTTGGACATGCCTTGGGAGCGCTTTTGTCCGGTGGAGGGGTAGAAGAAATCCAGATTAATCAGGACGGAAGTGGTTTTACTCGATCCGTTGGTGGTCATCGAGGTATTATTTTGATGGGTGGTTATATAGGTAGTGCCATACTTGGAAATTTATTATTTCTGATAGGTGCAAGATCTGAGAGATTGTCGAAAATTATGATGTATTTATTAGCGGTATCCATGGTGTTGACGGCGGTAATTTGGTTTAACTCGTTTTTTACTTCAGGGTTTTTATTGGTCTTTAGTTTAGCCTTAATCGTGATAGTAGCTAAGACGGATTGGACTGGTCTTGTATTAATGTTTTTAGGACTCGCTTGTGTACTTTATATAGTACAGGATTTTAATGTTGGCCCGAGTTCAGATTTAGAGAAATATGCCGAATATATGGTTGTCTTTTCGAAAAGCGTTTGGATGTACATATGGTTGGCGATCGTGGTATTGATTAGTATATTCAACTTAAGAATGGCTTTTGCCATGGAGAAAACTCCCGAACAAGTATAGAGACGAATTTTAAAAGCCAATTAAATTGTAGAGCCACATGAAAACCTTGACCTCCCTTTTATTTGTAGTACTTTTTGCATCGGCGTGTTCAAACTCTAAACAATTAACAGAGCTTGAGGGTGAATTGATGAAAAAGCAAAAGGAGATTGACCGATTAACAAAACAAGTTCAAGAAGATAAAAAAATGAAAGAAGCTCAAATTGCCACATTTTTAACCTTCCAGAAAGAAGATGCTGAGGAAGCTATGAATCTTTATATGAGCCTTTTTGAAAATTCGAAAGTGGTAGAGATAAAAAGATGGGGCAGTGGACAGCCTGGTAAAGAAGGTA
>JAHDBE010000035.1 GCA_020630555.1 Saprospiraceae bacterium | reverse complement strand
TAGACCGAATGGATAGGGTGGAATTAGGTTTTGAGAATACTAAAGACATGGTATTAAACTTTCTTCCCGCACCGCGTTCTGGACGAATATTGTACGAATTAGAAGATGTATCAAAGAGTTACGGAGAAAAGCAGGTTTTAAGTGGAGTAGAGTTAAAAATTGAAAGAGGAGATAAGATTGCTTTCGTAGGACAAAACGGTCAGGGTAAAACGACTTTGGCGAAAATTATATCTGGTGCTATTGATAAAAGTTCTGGAAATTTAATCGAGGGGCATAATGTAGAATTGGGATATTTTGCTCAAGATCAGGCAGAAAAACTTAATCGTAATCTTACAGTGCTTGATACCCTTTATGAAGTCATACCTGAAGATATGCGAACAAGAGCTCGGGCCATATTAGGTGGGTTTTTATTTAGTGGAGAAGATGTAGATAAAAAGGTGAGTGTCTTATCGGGAGGTGAAAAAACAAGACTTGCCATGGCTTGTATGATTATCAAGGAGATGAACTTGTTAATATTAGATGAACCCACAAACCATCTCGATATTCAAGCAAAAGCCGTTCTTAGCGAAGCATTGGATAAATATGATGGTACATTAATAGTCGTTTCTCATGATAGAGATTTTTTAAGTGGACTTACGTCAAAAACATATGAGTTTAGAGATGGGCATATACATTTGCATCTCGGTGATGTAAACAGTTTCTTAGCAGCAAGAGAAGCAGAAGATTTTAGGTCCATAGAAATTAAAACGAAAACGGACAAACTCAAAAGCGACAAACCAGTTGAGCTAGATCGAGAAGCTCTTAAAAAGATGCAGCGGGAATTGCAATACGTCGAACGTGATATTGAAAAACTCGAAAAGAAAATTGCCGAAATTGAATTAGAGATGTCGGATCCTGAATTTTATCATAAGGATGATCATCAAACTCGAATAGAAGAGTACAAGAACTTTAAACATTCTCTCCAGGCAAAAATGGAGGCATGGGAAATTTTAGCTGAAAAGTTACCGAGTTAATTTGTTAAGCTGATTTATAGTGGCTTTAAAATCTTTTGGAAATTCAGATTCAAAATGCATGCTTTTTTGGCTTACGGGATGCTTTATTGATAATGTAGATGCATGAAGACTTACACGCGAAAATAAAGCTCTTTCTTCCTTGTCTTTTTTTAAGTTAAAAGTTCCTTTCTTTATATCAGAGAGATAAAAGGCTTTAAGCCCGCCATAAATAGAATCCACCAAAAGAGGCGTTCCTAAATACTCCATATGTGCTCGAATCTGGTGCTTTCTTCCTGTTTCTATTTTTATTTTTACTAGTGAAATATTTTTCCAGCTTTCCAGTAACTCAAAATGACTCAAGGAGTATTTACCTCGGGATCTTACGTGCATTTTGCCTTTGGAGTTTTCTTCCAAGAAAACTTCGATTTTACCCGAGGATGCTGGCACTCCTCGAACCAAACCATGATAAATTTTTGAAACTTCTCTGTTTTGAAACGATAGACTTAAAGTTCTATGGCTCTCTGGGTTTTTAGCAAAAAGAATAGTTCCTGAGGTTTCAATATCTAATCTGTGAACCGTAAAAATTTCGCCATATTTTAAGTTTAAAAACGATTTTAAAGACCTCTTGCCATCTCGCCCTGGGATACTGGGAATTCCAGCTGCCTTGTTACAGACTATAATGTCATCATCTTCAAATAAAATAGAGAATGATTTCTTAGCCATTTTTAAATGAGATCTTGGTATTTTTTCTTTCCTCTAACATAGTACTGCCAAAGAATGCTTTTAGAAAAAAGCTTAGCTCGATAAGGTGAAGATTTACTTAATGCGCGTACTAATTTGTTGTAATCTGATTTCCTTTTGTAGATGTTAAATATATTGGTGTAGACATAAAAATGAGATTTTATAATCGCCCAGGTTGAATCAAAATTGCCTCCACTTGCATATTTTAATCCAGCAATTCCATCTAAGATTAATCGTAATGGAAATAACCAGATTAAGTTTATCGACGCGTTGTTTTTAATAAGTGTAGCTAAATTATTTCTAAAATTAAGATACGTTTTACGCGCATTGCCATAGTCTAAAGTTCCACCTCCAAGATGATACACTTTAGAGGAGTTTACCGAATGAATCTTATATCCAGCTCGCTGAAGTCTCCAACATAGATCTATTTCTTCCATGTGAGCAAAATAGGAAGGATCAAAGCCACCTATTTTTTCAAACAAATCTTTTCGAATAACCATAGCAGCTCCCGAACTCCAAAATATTTCGACAAGATCATCGTATTGACCTAAGTCTTTTTCGATCGTGTCAAAAATTCTACCAGCACAAAATGGATAAGCTAGAAAATCCATCATACCACCAGCAGCTCCTGCATACTCGAAATGGTCTTTATGTTCTAAGCTTAGAATTTTAGGTTGACATGCGGCTACAGTTTTATTGTTATCCATATGTCGGATTATTCCATCTAACCATCCATCTTCGACGAGTACGTCTGAATTTAAGAGCACGATGTATTCATAATCCATTTGGCGGAGGCCTCTATTATAGCCTTCGGCAAACCCATAGTTTTTTCTAAACTCTATTAGTTTTACTTCTGGGTGCCATTCTTTTATATAGTCGACACTTTTATCGCTAGAATGGTTGTCAATAACAACGACGTCTATGTCTTCAGAATTGGAGGATTCTAAAACTGAGGGTAGAAAACTTTCCAAATATTCTCGACCATTATAATTTAGAATGGCAATGGCAATTCGACTTTTGAGAGAATCTTCGGTAAGTTCTCCTAATGCAAGCTTAGCCTGTTTTCGGTCTATAAATAATTGGTTTTTTAGACCCTCTAAATCATCAAACTTGTGATCTTCTCGTAAAAACTGTACAATTTCAATACTTATTTCCTCTTCGTACAGATTATCATCAAAATCGAAAATATTTACCTCTATACTTTTTCCTTTGATCCGTGGTAAAGTAGGTCGGTCCCCAATATACATCATGCCATGGTACTTCATTCCTTGGTGGTAAACATATACGGCATAAATACCTTCCTTTGGAATAAGTTTATACTGGTTTTCTACTTTTAAATTTGCTGTTGGAAATCCTAAAGTTTTGCCTATTTTTTCACCATGTACGACTTTTCCAGTTAAACGGTAAAAGTGGTTTAAAAATCGATTACTTGTTTCAATGTCCCCTTGCAGAAGAGCAGCTCTAATTTTCGTCGAGCTAATTGTGATGTTATCGAGTTCTTGTTTTTGAATCTGTAGAACTTCATAGCCATATTGAGATTCGCATTGCCTTAATAAATTAACATCACCAGTTCTGTTTAAACCAAATCTGTGGTCATAACCAATTACAATACATTTGGGTTGGAATTTTCCAACTAAAAACTTTTCAATGTATTCCCTGGGATCTTGTCTTGAAAATTCAAAACTAAACGGAACAATTACTAAGTTGTCAATATCATATTTCTCGAATAAAATACGTTTTTCATTCGTGGTAGATAACAGCAATAAACCATCATCCTTGGGATAAATAATTTGTCTAGGATGCGGGTCAAAAGTAATGACAACGCTTTCCCCATCAATCTCTTGAGCAAGTTGGTTGATTCGCTTTAGAATGCCCTGGTGGCCTTGGTGTACTCCATCAAAAGAGCCAATGGTTATCACTGCATTCTTGAACTCAGGTAAATTATCTATCCCACTAAATATCCTCATATGTTCCTTATAAATCTGGTCGATTTAAAAGCAATATTACGATAAAGAGATCAAAGAAAGGCATTCCGAGAAGGCAAACAATCATCATGATATTTTGTTATACATTTGTCCGAAATAACCCGTGTAAATGGATCATAATAAGATCGTAGACAGTTTAAGAACAGTATTGGATCCCAAGACTGGACAAGACATCATTAGTGTTGGTTTGGTCTCTGATTTCCAAGTTAATGGAGATCATGTAGGTTTTACAATTACCCTGGATCATAATGATCCAGAAATCAAATCGAAACTCAATTTTGGATGCATTGAAGCCATACAAAAAGTATATCCTCAAGCTCAAGTTCACATTCATTTAAATTCTCAAATTGCTAATAAACCCAAATCAGGAGTCTTACCTCAGGTAACTAATATTATTGCGGTGGCCTCTGGAAAAGGTGGTGTAGGAAAATCAACTGTTTCCGCCAATTTAGCCATGGCATTAAAGGAGAAAGGGGCATCAGTAGGTCTTATGGATGCCGACCTTTATGGACCTTCAATGCCTAAGATGTTTGGGATTGAAGGCATGAAACCTGGTATTCAAGAGTTATATGGTAAACATAAAATAGTCCCGATAGAAACAAATGGTATTCATGTAGTTTCCATCGGAAACATTGTCGACCCTGAGCAGGCAGTTGTTTTGAGAGGTCCACGACTTGGAGGTATAATAAAACAATTTGTTAATGAGTGTATTTGGCCTTCATTGGATTATTTGGTGATTGACCTACCACCTGGAACAGGAGATATACAGTTAACGCTGGTTCAGACATTACCTGTTACTGGTGTGGTTATGGTAACTACGCCACAACAATTAGCATACATCGATGCTGTAAAAGCCATGAATATGTTTCTGTTAGAAAATATTAATGTTCCCGTTTTAGGAATTGTAGAAAATATGTCATGGTTTTCGCCCAAAGAAGACCCTAGTAAACAGTATTATTTATTTGGAGAAGGTAGTGGCCGTCAATTGGCTAACAAAGCGAATTCGATTTTACTCGGGCAAGTGCCTCTAATTATGGCTGCAGGTAAAGCAGGGGATACAGGAAAAATAGCCTTTCACGAAAGTGAGGAATTTAGAAATATCTTTTCTGATATTGCCTTAAATCTCATGAAGCAACTCAAGCTTAGAAATGAAACCTTGGATCCAACACAAGTCGTTCAAGTAAAATAGCTAAGTATATATTTGTACCTTTACATCTATGACCGCGGAACATAAAAATGATTGGATAAATCGATTAAACTCAGCATTAGAAGACATCCGTCCGCATTTAGCTGTAGATGGCGGCAATGTGGAGGTAGTGGATATTACAGACGATATGGATGTAATTGTCAAGTGGTTAGGAAACTGTGAATTTTGCTCGATGTCAGCCATGACCATGAAGGCAGGAATCGAACAAACCCTAAAATCAAAATTTACTGAGATCAAATCAGTAAGCGCGATTAATGGTGTAGTAAGTACTTCTTAATGAATCGCTCTACTTTATTTAACAATATAGTTCAGAAGAAATCTTGTCTTTGTATTGGCTTAGATACGGATTTGGATAAAATCCCTTCCTTTTTAAAGAATTACGACGACCCGATTTTGGAATTTAACAAGCGTATCATTGATGCCACAAAGGACTTATGTGTCGCGTATAAACCTAACACAGCTTTTTATGAATCATATGGTTCTAAAGGTTGGGAAAGTCTAGAAAAGACGATTGAATACATTCCAAATGATATATTTATAATCGCTGATGCTAAACGTGGTGATATAGGAAATACCTCTGCGAGATATGCAAAAGCCTTTTTTCAAGGGTTAAAAGCTGATGCTGTAACGGTCGCTCCGTATATGGGGTCTGATTCAGTAGAACCCTTTCTAGGCTTTGAAAATAAATGGGTGGTGCTATTGGCACTTACTTCTAATAAAGGAAGCTCTAATTTTCAAAGATTAGAATATGAAGGAAAATGCTTGTTTGATAAAGTCTTAGAAGTATCTTCAAAATGGGGTAGTGCAGATCAACTTATGTATGTTGTCGGTGCTACGCATCCTGAAGCTTTTGAGAATATTCGACAGATTGTCCAAGATCATTTCTTGTTAGTTCCTGGTGTTGGAGCTCAAGGCGGAAATTTAGAGGAAGTATTAAAATATGGAATGAACACACATTGCGGGCTTTTAATAAACTCCTCTCGTGGTATAATTTATGCGGGAAATGACGAAAACTTTGCACAAGCATCTCGAGAAGCCGCTATAAAAATTCAGCGTGTTATGGATTCTTATATAACTAATTTATTATGACGCGCACTTTGCTTTTATGGTGTCTTTTACTTTTGGTTTCCTGTAGTAAAAAATTAGATACTAGATTAATTGATCAGCAGGACCAAGTTACGATCATGGGAGTTATGGAAGCTCAAGAAACAGCTTGGAACAAAGGTGATTTAGAAGCTTTTATGGAAGGCTATTGGAAATCAGATCAGTTGCAGTTTATCGGCTCAAAAGGATTAACATATGGATGGGCAAAAACTTTGGATAATTATAAAAAATCTTATCCTACTAAAGAGATCATGGGTACTCTCAAATTTGATATAATCTCTTTGGAAAGAATGAATTCTACCACTTACTATATGGTTGGTAAATATACTCTTTACAGAAAGTCCGATACCCCAAGTGGTCATTTTACCTTGGTCTGGGAAAAAAAGGACGGGAATTGGTTGATTACTTCGGACCACTCCAGTTAAAAGTGAATACACCTTAAATTTCTTTTTTGTAAATATTGGTAGATGATTCGATTGGCTTCTGGGTTTTCTGGGTACGAGACAACGGCTTCTTTAAGTTCTTCGATGCCGTATTGAACGTCCTCCTTTGGTATATAACCAAAGCCTTTGAAATTTCCATCTTCGACGAGAATAACTGAGGCCTCATCATGAGTTCTACCATCGTCAATTATTACCATGTCTTGATTTAATAGGCGTTTCATGGCATCAATGGCTTCAAAAGCTCTTGTGTTATACACGTTTATATCCTCCTCTTTTAAACAGGCTCCAAAACATCTTTTAATTTTATATTGAAAGCAACCTTGTTCGGTTTGCTCTAATCCGCAGAGCTTGTTACATAATTCATATTGTTTCATGATTCCTGCTATTCTAGACTTTGCCCCCACAGTATTTTTATGAAAACTTAAAATGTGTTTTCCATGTCGGTTTTTAAGGTTGGATTTCAAAATTTCGAATCGTACATAGCCGTCGAGATCAACAAAACTATGAATGAAAAAAGGGTAGCTACGGGTCCGCTGAGCTCTGTTAAATTCTGGTTGAATCGATTTTATTTCGTGGGATTCCTTAAGTAAAGCAATTAATTCACTTCCCGTTTCTTCAAAACTCACATCGTGTACTCTTTGGGCAAACTTGTCTGATTTATTTGTGTTTTTTTGAAAATGTTGAAGCACTCTTTTTTTTATGTTCTTACTTTTTCCGACATATAGTATGATGTCTCCCTCTGACTTCATGTAATACACACCTGGAGTTTCGGGCAACTTATGAAGATCTTCAATGCTAATGCCTTTTGGAAGTTTAGATTCTCTAACTCCTGAATTGATCAGTAAGTTAATGTCGTCTTTAGTTTTTTCCTTCGCTAGGATTTTATGAAAGATAATTGCTGTCGCTTGAGCATCCTCTAAAGCTCGGTGTCGTGCATTTACTGGAATATCAAAATGCTTAATCAAATTACCTAGACTGTAAGATTTTAAGCCGGGGAAAGCCTTTCGACTCAGTCTAACGGTACAAAGTTGTCTTTTGGTAAAAGTATATCCGAGTCGACCAAATTCTTCTTTTATAAATCCGTAATCAAATCTCACATTATGCGCTACGAAAATGGTGTTCTCTGTGATCTGTACAAGGTCTTTTGCGATTTCATAGAAAAAAGGGGCATCCTCGACCATGTCATCTGTTATCCCTGTTATCCGAGTAATATGAGGAGGGATGGTTCTCTCAGGATTAACTAATGAATGAAAGCTGTCTATTACTTTTTCTCCATCGGTGACGACTACGCCAATCTCTGTGATTTTATCGCGCTTAGAGGTACCTCCCGTGGTCTCTATATCTATAATGGCATATTTTTTCTTTTTACTCAAAGCTCAGACATATGATATATAAATGTAATATTTTTATGAAAAGTTGATGAAAATGTTCAAGCTATATAAAGTTGTGTTATTTGTCATGCTGTCCTTACATATTGTTTCTTGCCAGAAAACAACCCAAAGATCGGATAGTGGTTTTGATCAGAAATCAATAGAAGGAGAAACTAAGTCAGATAATTTACGCGTAGGTGCGGAGCGATTAGAAGAATATTTACCTCTTTTGGAATCTAAAAATGTTGGACTGGTCGTCAATCAAACCAGTGTGGTGAATCACGAACATCTACTAGATTTATTAATATCAAAAGGTGTAAATGTCCAGGCGGCTTTTGCACCTGAACACGGGTTTCGTGGTAAGGCAGATGCAGGGGAGAAAATAGAAGATGGCAAAGATTCTAAAACAGGAACTCCCATTTATTCTCTTTATGGGAAAAATAAAAAACCAAGTGATGAGATGTTGTCCGGATTAGATGTGGTTGTTTTTGATATCCAGGATGTAGGCGTTAGATTCTATACGTATATATCCACCTTGCATTTGGTTATGGAGGCTTGCGCCAAAAACAATATCTCTGTCATCGTCTTAGATCGTCCAAACCCGAATGCACATTACGTTGATGGACCTGTTTTGAAAAAGGAGTTCACATCATTTGTCGGAATGCATCCGATTCCGGTAGTCTATGGTATGACAATTGGAGAGCTTGCCCAAATGATAAACGGAGAAGGATGGTTGGAGGATGGTATGAAGTGCTCTCTCAAGGTGATTACCTGTGATAATTACAATCACGAGACTTACTATAGCTTGCCCATTAAGCCGTCCCCTAACTTACCAAATGATCTTTCTATTGCGCTTTATCCGTCTTTGTGTTTTTTTGAGGGGACCACTGTTAGTGTTGGAAGAGGAACGAAATATCAGTTTCAAATTTACGGGCACCCACTTACTCGTCAGATGGATTTTAATTTCATTCCAGTACCCAATGAAGGTGCAAAATCTCCAAAACATAATGGTGAAGTTTGTTATGGCATGGATTTAAGTCAGATGCTATTGACTGACTTTCGTCAAAATGGGAAATTGGATTTATCACATTTGATTAATATGCATCGATTAGTAAAA
The DNA here is from genome assembly GCA_020630555.1 of Saprospiraceae bacterium. Classification (GTDB taxonomy): domain Bacteria; phylum Bacteroidota; class Bacteroidia; order Chitinophagales; family Saprospiraceae; genus JAHDCZ01. Next base: position 9,233 of record JAHDBE010000035.1, on the reverse strand, counting down.
GAAAATGGAGCTGAGTTTTTTAATTCAAATAATTTTTTCGACTTATTGGCTGGAACCGATCAGCTGAAAGAATCCATTTTGAATGGGCTAAATGAAGAGCAAATAAGAGAGACTTGGAAAGAAGATCTGGATGATTTTAAGGAGATAAGAAGTGACTATTTACTGTATCATTGATTAAATGATTGTCGGAAAATCCTCATCCAGTGATTCAGTTTTGTTTTCATTTAGCAAACGGACTAGCGACATCGACTTAAAAATAGATTTAATTTTTTCTAAGAACGGTTCACTTACTAATTCATGAATCTGAGAAATGCCGTCTATTTCCCCTTCTCTAAATTTATAAGTCTGTTCATGACGTCCATCCTCAATTTTTAAGGAATAACGATTGTTCATGTGAAGTATCGTCATCTTGTAAATCGGGTGATTTATCTCTCCAACAATTCTCATGTATTATATTTTTGAATGCTCTTAGTAAACAAAGAATACAGTGCTTTTAATTCAGGATATTCTTTTAACATTTCAAGATGGGTTCGGATTGTTTTTAGATCATCTCGTATTGCAGGTCCTGTCTGAGAATCTCCGGGGTATTGAGTAAAAGATTTACGCACAGTCTCATTCATAAGGACTTCTAAATAATCAAAAGGAATATTATTGTCCTTTAAATAATCATAAACCAAGTGCATGAGGTGGTTTGTAAAATTACAGCTAAGTACTGCGGCTGCATGTAATTTACTTCGATCCTTTTCTTCTAGCCAAGATTTTTTCAAGCCTTTCGATAGTTTATCAAGGGTCTTTGTGGCTAGATTTGAATTCGCCGAAAGGCAAAAAGGAATTTTCATAATCGTCAGTGAAACCTCAGAGTTAAACGTTTGAATGGGCCAAAGTACTCCCCGGTTTTCTGCAAAATTCTCAAGTTCATTCATTGAACTCGTCCCACTAAAATGAAATGCAAATTGACTAGACGAAGCTTTGAATTTTATTTTTTCTGCGCTTTCGCGAATGGCATGATCTGGAACCGTAAACAGGTATACATCAGCATTTTGATTTATGCGATTAAAGCTTGTCGTGTACTTACAGGCAAGCTTGTCGGCTAATTTTTTTGTTTTGTGCCGTGATCTACCGACCACTTGTATAATCTCATAACCACAGCTCTGAAAGTGGGGGATCATATGTGAGGCAACATTCCCAGCTCCTATGGACACTATCTTCATTTCTTGTGCTGACGTCTATGAGCAAATCCTAAACCTAGACCAAACATCATTAAAATGGCTCCCAACCAAAATAGATTTATGCCCGGGAATATTTTTGCTTCCATAGCAATGTAATCTGTTGCGGGAACATTCTCGGCTATTTTAAGAGGTACCATAATGTTGTTTCTGTCATCCGTGGCTATTTTGAAATCAAAACTTTCGGCAGTCGGATCGATATTTACAAATCGCAGATGTATCCCTTTAGGAGCATTATATGCTTTGATACCAAAAGAACGATTTCCTCTTAATACGTAAATAGGTTTTAATCGCTCAACCCCTTCCGGGCCACGTAATTCAAATTCAGCAGCAATCGCTATATCTCCTTCTTCTGCTTCGTAGTTTTTATCCTGAGCTTGTCTGTCAAAATCAATTAGTTTTAATCGGTATTCTCCCAAGTTGTAAGATTCTCCTTGCTTAAGACTAAAACTTTCATATTCCAAAACTTCTTCGGCTGTAAATATTTGCTCAAAGAATTTTTCTTCAAGCATAACCTTCATATTGAGTCGATTTAATTTGTCTGGATATTGATAAATTAAATTTCCGTTAAGTCCAAGGGCCGGTGTTGATACAAAAATAGAATCGTGTTTTTTGCTTTTAAATTTAAGCGTAAGTCCTATTCCCAAATCATTGTCCTCTGAAGAGTAATCCAGGTGTTTCGGGTTAAAATCTATGGATTCTAAAATCCCCATGTTTTTTTCCAGTTCAAAACTGTCGCCTACACTTATTTCGTAATGTATATAATTAAGTGTGTCTTCCATTTCATGAGCAAATTTTATGTCTCTTTTTGCGGGTGGAAGTCCAGCGACCTGAATAAATACATCTCGATCCCAATAGTGTCTAGTGTCGGGATTATTTGCAGCTACCTTAGAGAAATCCTTTTCGTACATAACATTTGGAAAAAGGCTGAATTCTTCTTGTGTCACATTGTTTTCGTCGACGCGTCTAAAATCTAATTGGTAGGTACGCGTTTGATTTTCCAGTGTGTCATTCGAGTAGTTTACCCAATATCCATTCATGAACATGGGGAGTTTTTCATAAAGGGTGATCGTATTACCCATTTTTTCTTCTTCCATGATACCGGTCATAGCAAATCGATTGCTACTAATAATAGTCTGATTAAGTCCACTTGCTAAAACACCAATAATCATCAAACCGAATCCAATATGGGATAGGGCAGAGGCACCTAATTTTAAATTTCCTTTCAAGAAGGAAATGATATAATTCAAATTGGCAAAAACTGTGAATGCTGAAGTGAACATGAGGATTTTATACTGCCAAACATATAAATTAAGCCATGCTTCAAAAAGGAATGTTGCTACTAGCGCAAGTAATGTCGAAGTACCTAAATGAATTAATAACGGACGAAGATTTTTACGCGGCTTACCATATCTCAAAAAGATAGCTACGGCAGAGAGTAAGCTTATAAATACGGCAATCCATATCTGATATTTGTTGTAATGTGGGATTGGATCGTTTATGACTTTTCCTATATAACCTGGGTCAAAATATTGGATGATTTTATTAAAAACGGGAAGTGAGCTTGAGAAGCTAATAAGGGCGCCAGAAAACAATAAGACGAGAGCACCAATGAACATCCAAAATTCACGACTTAGAAAGGCTTCTTCTGTAGTAGGTGCTGGAATACTTTTGTACGCTTTCGCGAAAGCGAAAAAACCAAGAAAGGTAAATGACAGTACCAAAAATACTAATTGCAATTCAAGGCCCATTTCTGTAAAGGCATGCACAGAAGTTTCACCTAATATCCCACTTCGTGTTAAAAAAGTGGAGTAGATGATTAATGGGAAATAAAGTAAGCAGAAAAAATATGTTGAGCGAATAGAGTACCCCGTGCTTCGAGACACTAAGTTTGTGTGAATTCCTGCGACAATAATTAACCAAGGGACAAGCGAAGTGTTTTCAACAGGATCCCAAGCCCAATATCCGCCAAATGTCAAGGCTTCATAAGCCCAAGCGCCACCCATGAGAATTCCAGTGCCGAGTATACATGCGCTAAATAAAGACCACTTTAAACCGGGAAGTAACCAGTTTTTATGTTCACCCGTCCACAATCCAGCAATCGCAAAAGCAAATGGGAAAGCAGTGGATGCAAAACCCAAAAAAGTAATGGGGGGATGAATGGTCATCCAGTAATTCTGAAGTAATAAGTTTAAGCCGTTACCTTCTAGGAGGGAAACGTATTCGGCGTTATTGAAAATGGGCAAATCCACAGTGTCCCTCAACAACAGTATGGGGTTACTCCCAAGCTTGTACACCCAATCGCCAAGACCAATGTAGACACCTAAGATCATCGATAACAAAACCACTTGGATCATTGAAATCACGCACATAACAGGTCCTTCAAATCGACTGTTTGTGCCAATACAAACCCATCCAAGGATGATATGCCAAAATATCCAGAGTAAAAAACTTCCTTCTTGTCCTTCCCAAAATGCAGAGAGGATATAGCGCATTGGAAGATCGTCTGAAACGTGTTCTACAACATATCGGTATTCATACATCTTATTGTACATGACGAAAAAGATGCAACCAATTAAAACGAGCGCAGTAATGCCATGTAAACTAAAAGATATTCTCGCTAATCTTTTCCAGCCTGTTTGGTCTTTCATGCTTTGCTTAAAAGCATAGGCAGAAAATAGAGCAGTACAAAAACTGAATAAGAGACAAAAATGACCAATACGTCCTGGCCATAAATGTTCACCCACATATTGGATTGTATCCATTATTGACGATTTGTGTTGTCAGATTTTTTACGAAGGGCAATCTCTTCGTCTTTGTATTTTGATGGACATTTCGTGAGTACCTCATCGGCAACGAAGATCCCGTTTTCATACGAACCTGTTAATATGACTTGTTCTGATCTCTCAAAATCTTGAGGTTTCGGTTGTAGTAAAATGACTTTCTCGGTGACATTATCTGTGTCTGTCAAATGGAAACTAAACCAATTAGGATCTTTTTCAGGATTGTATTCCATGCTCTTGTTCTTTGCGAAAACTCCAGCTATTTTAACGCGTTCACCAGTGTTCCGCGCTACTTCAAATGTCGAATAAGAACTCACATCTCCTGATGCAGTAATTAAAATGACAGCAGAGATCAGCATCATTAAAACAGCTATAATGTGAATTTTTTTCATGACATCTTTTTAATTAAAAAACAGAGGAGCGATGACTCGCAAAGTTAACGATTAGCCCCCAGATTAATTGATGAAAACCGCTTGTTTAGAATCATTCTAAAGACGTGTTTCGAATTAAATATCGCAATTCACATTTAGAAATAAATAATATGTATTTTGGTCATTATGAAAAGAGATGCTGTAATTCGAATTGAAGATGTAGAATTAGAAAAAAAAGGACACGTTATTCTTAAAGATTTAAATTACGTGCATTCTTTTGGTGCGCTAACATACGTCGTGGGTGCTACGGGAAGCGGTAAATCCACACTTCTTAAATCCCTTTATGGGCAGCATAAAATAAGTCGAGGAAGGCTGGAAGTTGCTGGAGTTCAACTAAATGAATTAGTGGGAGATGAGCTCTCAAATTTTCGTCGTAAAATAGGAATGATTTTTCAAGAAATGCATCTTTTTGAAGATTGGACCTGTTATCAGAATCTTGATTTTGTATTGAGAGCGACGGATTGGAGAAAGGACGTCGAAAGGCAAGCCCGTATATTTGAAGTTTTGAGTTCCATAGGGTTAACCGATCATAAAGAGAGTTATGTTGCGTCACTTTCAGGAGGCCAAAAGCAAAAATTGGCTGTAGCCAGAGCCCTTTTAAATAATCCTGAAATCATTTTAGCCGATGAACCTACGGCTTTTTTGGATCATGCATCAGCTGATGAATTGATGTATTTGTTTCACCGAATAAACTCTGAATTAGGAACGGCCCTTTTAATAGTCACTCACGACGATCGGATTATTAATAAGTTTCCAGCGCGAGTTTTCGAATGTAAGGAGGGACGTTTTACCGAGCGTAGATAGGGAATTTATTTATTGAATTCACGGTTTAAAATATATCTAATGCGGTAGATTATTAAAAACACGTTAAAACCAACACTTACATACTATTTCGCGGTCTATTCTACATATATACTGTATAGTATCGTATTAAATCATGCATAAATCCATGGTTATGAAACAAGCACTTCATTTAATTCTGTTTTCAATTATTGTAAGCACACCCGTTACTGCCCAATTTTTTGGTAGAAATAAACCTAAGTATCGAGATTTTGATTTCAAAGTGATGCAGACAGATCATTATGATTTGTATTACTACATGAAAAATAAAAAAGTGATAGAGAGGCTTGGTCAATGGTCTGAAATGTGGTACGATCATCATGCACGTGTATTCAAGGATACTATCGATTTTAAAAACCCAATTCTTTTGTTTAATAATCACGCTGATTTCCAACAGAATAATGCAATTTCTGGAGCGATTAGTCCGGGGACTGGAGGCGTTACTGAAGCCTTTAAAAATAGAGTAGTTATGCCATTGACTTTTACTCACCAGCAAACAAATCATGTCCTGGGACACGAATTGGTGCATGCCTTCCAATTTGATAATGTGATTCGTGGAGACAGCACCAATTTGAGTAACTTAAGATTCTTGCCTTTGTGGATGTCAGAAGGTCTCGCCGAGTATTTAAGCTTAGGAAGTGAAGATAGTCAGACCGCCATGTGGATGCGAGATGCAGTAGCCACCAATGATATTCCAGATTTAAAGCAACTGAATAGTTTCCAGTATTTTCCATATCGCTACGGTCATGCCATGTGGGCATTTTTAAGTGGGTATTACGGAGACGACGCGATCGAACCCATCTATCATGTAACTGCTGTAGGTGGTCTTAATCTTACTTTGGATAGTTTGTTGCAGACAAATGCGGAGACTTTATCAGGAATGTGGGCCAATGCCATGAAAACTTATTACAATCCACTTATTGAGGGGCGAGATGATTTCCCGAAAGGGAAAAAAATGAAAACACCCGAAAACGACGGACGAATTAATGTATCGCCTATAATATCTCCAAATGGTAAGTACTTTATTTATGTCTCTAATCAAGACTTAATTAGCACAGATTTATTTATGGCGGATGCAAGAAATGGTGAAGACATTCGAAAGGTGGCAAGTTTGTCAAAGGGTGGTGCTGATCACATTGATTATCTCGAATCTGCAGGGAGTTGGAGTCCCAACAGTAAAGAATTTGTTTACGTCGTTTTTAAAGGAGGAAAAAATGCTTTGGTCATTGTGGATGTAGAAACTGGAAAAACGCAAGACCCAATTTTTATTGAGAAAGCACCTGCTTTAACACACCCATCTTGGTCCGTCGACGGAAAAACAATCGTATTTACAGGTAAAAAAGAGGGGCAAGTTGATCTCTTTTCTTATAACCTAAAAACTGGAAAGACAGAACAACTTACAAATGATATATATTCTGAAATTGCTCCTAAGCATTCGCCAGATGGGACAAAGCTTGTATTTAGCTATGACAAAAGAAGCTTCTTAGGAGAAACTTACGATGGCATGTATACTTTGGATTTAGCCGAAATGAATCTGGCAGATCAAACCATAAGTATTTTACCTGTCTTTCAGGGGGCTGATAATGTTAGTGCGACCTATGATTACGAAGGGAATATTTTGTTTGTCTCGGATGCAGATGGATTTCGAGATTTATTTAAGTACAATGCAGTCACTAAGGAGCTTGTCAAGCTTTCCAATCTAAAAGTGGGTTTTAGTGGTATAACTAGATACTCACCCTGTATTTCGGCGTCACGAAAATCCGATAGGATTATGGCCTGTAGTTACGGTAATAAGTCTTATACCATTATGCGACTGATGCAGTCTAAGTTACTGGAAGAAAAAGTTGATGGATCTGTTGTCGATAAGTATGGTGCGATATTACCATTTCGCAATCCTGAAAAAGGACATTATGTGGATGCTCAGTTAAACGATCAGGGTGTTTATGCCTTTGATTCTGAAGAAGGATTTGCGGATGTAGATTATAAGCCGCGTTTTCGGTTAGACTATATTGGTGGAGGGGCAGGAGTAGGTGTAAACAATAATACTTTTACTTCTAATACAAGTTTGCAAGGCGGAATACAGGCTTTATTCACGGATATATTAGGAAATCATCAACTATTTACGAATGTCTCTTTAAACGGTGAATGGTTGGATTTTGGTTCACAGTTAGCCTATCTCAATCGATCAAAAAGATTGGCATATGGATTAAGTGTAGGGCATGTCCCCTTGAGGACGGGTTTTCAAAGTTTCGAAAATGATGTGCTCACTGATCAAGATGGTAATTCTATAGATGTCATTAGACGGGATATTAATATTCTTAGATTGTTTAATGAATCGCTTAGTGCTTTTGCTCACTATCCCTTTTCGACGACACTGCGTTTGGAAGGAGGGGTGACTGGTTTTTATCAGCATTTTCGTCAAGATTTGACTCAAGAGTATTACTTCGTTGATGATTTCAATAACCTCTTGTTGATACAACAAGATCGAATGAAAGTGGAAACACCCGATGAAATTAGGTTTAATCAATATTATACTTTAACCAGAGGATGGGGTGCAGGGGCGAATGTCGCTTTAGTAGGGGACAACTCTTTTTTCGGTTTAACCGGCCCTGTCTCAGGTCATCGGTTTAGAATAGGATTAGAAAATCAAATGGGCATAGATAATTACTTTGCTACTTTGGTGGACCTTAGAAAATACCAATATTTTAAACCCTTTACTCTTGCATTGAGAGCAATGAATTATAATCGATTCGAACAAGAAACCAATACGGTTTACCCTTTCTACGTGGGCAATATTGGATTTGTTCGTGGATATGATGACTATTACGACGATGCACTTATAAATCCAGTCATAAACTTTGATCGGATGGTTGGTTCAAAAATTGGATTGGTGAGTGCTGAATTGCGGTTGCCGTTTTTCGGACCGAAAGAACTCGCCTTAATTAATTCCTCTTTCTTATTCTCAGATTTGATTTTGTTTTTTGATAGTGGGGTGAGTTTTGATTCCTTTGACCATTTACAAAATGGACGACCTACTAATGTGATTGCGACTGATGATAATGGAAACATCATTTATGACGGCAATGGATTTCCTATCTATGAGGTTCAGACGACTAAGCCATTACTTGCCACAAGTGCGGGAATTGGGATGCGATTTAATATCGGCAATATTATTATTATTGAGCCGTATTATGCCAGACAATTGGTGGATAATGGTCGGTGGAATTTTGGATTGAATTTTATACCGGGATGGTAAGCATTTGATATGTTTAAATTAAAAGGTGTTTGTCTACTTTTAGGATTACTAATATTAATTTCCTGCAGTCGTAAGGCTGAATACCAATTGAGTAAACAGCCGGATGCTTATGCTCCTTTTGAAGGAGATATAATTGAAAATTTTGAAAAGGATGGTTACGCCATTGCTCTTATACCTGTCGGGATAAATGGTTCGATTTCTTATCAGTGCGAATTACGCATATATGATATCACATTTGCCCAAAACGCGAAAAAGCAAATGGAGAAATATTTCGGTTCAGCTCATTATGCTTTAGATGGAAAGTATCAAGACAACATTTTTCAATACGTTTGGAATAATATAAAACTTCTAGAAAATGAAAACCTTTATCATGTGTGGGTAGATGGTACAGAAACGCAAACTGAGTATTTTACCAGTTTTTTAGTTTTAGACGCAAAACATAAAAATTGTTTATGTAAGACCCATGTGGACTACGACCTAACTCTAAAGACCTTATTAGACCGCCATAAAAAGATGTTTGATACAAACTGAAAGGCTAGGACAACTGCATGGGAACTTCCATAATCAGAATTCGGGAATCCTTTTTAAATTCAAATGTAATGTCTTTTAGCTCCCAGATGCCTAAACCGTCACGACGCGTTAATTCATGATCGAGAGCTTTACATTCTCCTTCAATAACAAAAACATATAAACCGTT
>JAHDBE010000335.1 GCA_020630555.1 Saprospiraceae bacterium | reverse complement strand
TGATAAAGGATTAGATGTTGTAATAGCCTTCATCAAAAATTATCTTGAAGAATGGCTAAAAGCTAAATCTTAATTGAGCTTTTAGCTCAGTACGTACTGGCCCATCAATCTGTTCATTTCCTGATCCTACAGTGTCAATATTATCAAATATTGTTCTCGCATATCTAAACTCTGCCGTATACCGTCTTAAAAAATCATAACGGAGGTTTATGTAATATCTACGACCTCTGTTGTAATAAAAAGGAATGAAAAATTCATAAATGATATCATTTTCATAGGCGTAGATTCTACCGTCAAAGCTATCTACATCGAAAATAGCATATCGTCCGGTGAATGAAAACGGACTTCCGATCGGTTTGTATATGACATCTTGATATACCATATAACCTTTCTCAATATAATTTTGACCTTGTCGATTAAACCAGGAAAATTCTGCTCTTGTTCGAACATTAAGATTTTTATTAATTCGATGTGCAAAATGTAATCGTAAACGATGCAATGTTATTTCTCCAAGCTTATCGATCGGGTTTTCAAAATCCGAAGGTTCATTAATAAACTTTTCTTCAAATTTATATTGAGCGTAAAAGTTGAAATTTCTCTTCTCATAATAATCTAACCTTAATAGATATTCTCTACCATGGCTTGGAGCATCTCTACGAAAACGCAACCATGGATGTCTCCAAATATCCGCATACATGTTTAGTGACCAGCCTTTGTAGGGTCTAAATATCATACCCAAATAAACACCTCGTTCGTTGTTTGTGCCGGCTGTTTCTCCGAAGGAATTACTATTAAGAACTTGATAATCTCTCTCAAAATTTCTGTAAAGGATGGATAAATCGATACTTCTATCTAATCCGACTAACATACCATGTAGATGGGCCATCCCCCCATTATCACTTAGGGCTGATTCACCAAAAAAATTAAAGTTTTGATATCTGTAACTATAATCAATGCTCGTGTTTAATATGTCATTTCCGCTAAATTGATATTGATTGTACAGTTGAAAATTTCGATCAAAAGTTCTATCGAAACGTTCATAAATTCCATTTATACCGATCTTAAAATCTCGTTTTCTGTATTGTAATTTACCGCCAACAGACTCAAGACCAATGGCATCTTTTCTGGCAATTTCACTCTCTGTTCGATGATAACCAGATGTAATGACTGAACTAAAACGTTCAAAGTCATTTTCAATATCCGTGCTATCAGTAAAGGTGTTGCCATCTAATTGTTTTCTCGAATAGAAAAGTGTAGAGCTAAAATTCTTGCCTGCATTTAATGTGATAGCGCTTCCGCGAAAGAAATTCACTTCATTTATAGAGTTGTATGGACGGATAGTTCGACCTCCCTTTTTTAAATCCATTACAAATGCTGACTTACTAGATCCAAAGTCATTATGTAGAATTAAACCTTGCCCAAGACTAATGGTGTAATCGCCAATTATCAAATCTTCGAGATATCTATTGTATTCACGTAAGTGAATATGAGCGGAGTAAAAGTCAAATCCATTAGGATTGCTGCCACTAAAAAATGATTCACCAGCATCTTTTTCGGCAGTAAAGCCCATGCGAAATCTATTTTCATATTGATACCGATATCTCAAAAAGTATCTATTCGGATCGCCTTCATAAGGAGCCTCGTTAAATACGTCTGGAGCGATATAGCCTTTCTGTTCTTCAAGTACACGCCGCCATTTCATAAAAACTACTGATTTGCCCTCTGTAAACATGCGTTTTATTGGCAGTTGATAATCATCTTCACTTTCATTAACAGTCACGAAGGGGCGAATGGCACGAATCGTTTTTAGGTCAAACGAAGGAATCGATTGTAGCTCATTTAGACTAATCAGATTTCCTAATGCATCTCGATATCTTTGTAAATCCAATATCTGAACATCACTTAAAAGTCTTAATTGTTTTAAGTCTTCTTCTTCAGCTTTGTTTAAATTAAGAGGATTGGCGGCTAGGATTTCCAAGTCCTCGTATAGTGTGGCGTAATCAAACTCCTGATCGTCTTCTAAATTTTCCACAACACCCTGAATAAGGTCCTCTTGAAAACTTAAAGAATCAGTTTGGCCCTGAGCCATAAAATAAAATAGACTTAAAGTAAGAGCGAGAATTTCGTTTTTCACCCTGTCAAATTACAATAAAGCGCTTAATTAGCTTTGTCCAAGGCTTAATTTTTGCATAGTTTTTTTCTCGATCTTACTTTGAATCCAAATATTAAAATTGAATAAAATAAATGATCTTTTTTCGAACCGATCTTGTCTAAGTTTTAAGAGACGCTTATTTAATTGTTCAAGTTTATTCATGTCTTTACTACCATGAATTTCACTTGACCATTTTAAATGGTTGATTACATGATTTATGGTTTCTGAGTGAGTCCCTGTACGCACGAAAAGACGCTGAACAGAACCAATGAGGTTGTTTACGAGTTCGTAATGACCTTTTTCGAAATGAGCAATGAGTAGCATAAGTTTGGAATAACAATATATGTCATCTCTCAAATGATCTTTTTGAGAATTAATGATGTCATTCAACTTGTCTATACATGGATCCAAATGACCAAGGACAAAATCAATCCATGCACTTTTATAAATTAAAACAAGTCTTCTGTGCTTATCCAGATTATTCGAAAACCCACCAGACTCTTGAATTATTGTCACCATTTTCTTTGAGGCCTTCTTGTATTCACCTTTGAGGAGGTATTGATTTATAATAGCATTGTTTCCGTAAACAAAAAACATTAAAGAGGAGGTTTTATTAAAACGATCTCGGTATTGTTTTTCGAAGCCCGATTTTTAGGAATTCTCCGGGTTGTTTTGCGCATATAAAATAAAGTGACCAAAAGATAATGCCCTCATAAAAAGATCAGGATCCTTTAAATGAATCTGTGGGTAATTT
>JAHDBE010000334.1 GCA_020630555.1 Saprospiraceae bacterium | reverse complement strand
ATTAATTTTACAAGCTCTCCACCCCCTTTTTTCGTGCGCTCAACGATCGCTTTTAAATCTGCTGCATCAATCAATTCCGTAACAGGAATTCCCGCTACAGTCGTGTAACGTGGAAGTGGTACCATAGAATCACCATGTCCGCCCATAAGTACGGCTTGAATATCTTTTGGTGAACAGTTAATAGCACTAGCTAAAAATGCTCTGTAACGTGCTGTATCCAGAATTCCAGCCATACCCATCACTCGATTTGTCTTTAAGCCGGACGCCTTAAACGCTGCATAGGTCATCACGTCAAGAGGATTCGACACAACGATGATGATAGGGTTCTTGCTGTATTTTAATATTGATTTAGTCACTGATACTACAATTTTAGCATTTGTAGCAATTAAATCATCCCGACTCATTCCTGGTTTACGAGGAATTCCTGCTGTGATGACTACAATATCGGACCCTTTCGTGTCTCTATAGTTATCTGTACCAGTGAGTTTTGTGCTATAATAATCGATTGGAGCTTGTTGCCAAGAGTCTAAAGCCTTCCCTTTAGCCATATCTCCTTTTAAATCTAATAAGACAACTTCATTAACAATGTCTTTGTGGGCTAAAACATTGGCAACTGTGGAACCAACATTCCCTGCACCTACGACGGTTACTTTACTCATTATTAGTGTTTATTAAAAGTGTATAAATCTGAAATTACGGCTGCAAAATTACACAATTTTTAAGGCTCGTTAAAGTTAGAGTGCCTTGACAGTTAACGGACACAAAAAATCGAATCAAAAGACTATTTTTGAGCAAATTAATTATCATGAAGTTTACGAAATTATTTGCCCTTGTATTGACCATGAGTTTTGCGATCTCGGGTTTTTCTCAAAGCCCTGGATGTTGTGGTGTATCTTATGATGACGGTCTTGATATTATTGAACGCTTAGAAAAGAATAAAAAATTCCTTGAAGAACATGGATCAGTTCGAGGTGGAATTTTATATGTCCCTATAATATTTCATCTTGTTGCTAATAATGATGGATCTGGGCGTTTAGACAGAACCACTGTTTACAACCAGCTTTGTCGAGTTAACACAGATTATGCTTCCGCAGAAATGGTCTTTTATTTAAAAGAGATTCGAGAAGTAAATAACAACGCCGTATACAACTCTCCAACATCAAACCCTGCTATCAATGCGATTATACAAGAAATGGGAGATGGAGTGAATGTTTTTATAACCGAAAATGCCGATACAGGAGGGGGACTCGGAACAACTCTTGGTTTTTACAACCCTACATTTGATTAGATTATATGCAGAAAACAAGAGGTCGTTCAGGCCAATGGTACTTTAACGCATGAATTAGGGCATTTTTTCAGTCTGCCACATACTTTTTTTGGTTGGGAATGCGAGGCTTACGATCCTAATGTTGACGGTAATCCTGTGACAGCCATAAATGCTTCATGTGGAATTAACGAAATAGAATTAATGGATGGAAGCAATTGTGCAACTACAGCAGATAGAATTTGCGACACTCCTCCAGACTATTTATTTGCATTTAGTTCAGTTGGCGGTCCTTGTGGATTAAGCAATGATGTTTTTGATTTAAATGGAGACTTGGTAATTACTATGGCCAATAACGTTATGTCATACTTCGAAGGATGCGACGAATATGAATTTACAGCGGATCAAATTAGTTTGATGCGTGCGGATTTTAATAGTCCCCAAAGAGAATATATTCGCTCGACTTATGTGCCAACTACTGCTGAAATAAATCCATCAGAGGCGTTAACGGTTCTTAATCCAGCGAATAACAGTACGGAAGAAAATTATAATTCAGTGAACCTAGAATGGAATGAAATCGCCAATGCAGAAATGTACTCCGTAAAGGTGATAAGTGCCGGGGGTGACCAATGGTTTTATGATACACCTAACACCTCTTTATTCTTAACAAATTTAAGTGCGGATACATATTACATCTGGTCAGTGCTACCGTATAACGAAAGCTCAGGATGCCATCTGGGTACAGCAAGTGCCTTTTTTACTGGGTCTGGTACGACTTCCGTCAATGATATAGAGGGTATAAACCAAATATCTATATCACCAAATCCGAGTGTCATGAGCGATCAAAGTATTATACATATAGAATCATCCGAACTCATGGATATTTCGATTGAAATTGTGGATACGGCTGGAAAATTACTCTCACAGCAAAGACAATTACTAAGTCAAGGAATGAATCAGATTCCTTTAAATTTAGAAGGACTGTATCAAGGCATCTACTTTGTTCGAGTCCGAAATAACGAGCAACAATCAACAAAAAGATTAGTAATTCAGTAAACTGTAAAGAAACATTTAAAAAGGCCCAGTCATCTCTGGGCCTTTTTTGTTTTTATAAGGCTGAAATATGTACTTTTGACATCTGAAAATTTAGTCATATGAATTTACATGAGTATCAAGGTAAGCAACTCCTATCCTCTTTTGGTGTTGCCATCCAAAAAGGAGAAGTAGCATCAACAGTAGAGGAAGCCGTACAAGCGTACGAAAACGTTAGATCCCGCACGGGTTCAGATTTTGCCATTGTTAAAGCTCAGATCCACGCAGGTGGTAGAGGAAAAGGTGGTGGAGTTAAATTGGCTAAAAGCCTAGAAGATCTAAAACTTCATGCAAGTAACATTCTAGGCATGATGTTAAAAACACCTCAGACACCTGGGGGCCTTGAGGGAGAGGGAAAACTTGTAAGAAAAGTTTTAATAGCAGAAGATAGTTATGTTCCAACTTTCGACTCTTGTGAAGAATATTACGTATCCATTTTAATGGATCGAGAAAGAAAACAAAATGTCATCATCTACTCTACTGAAGGGGGTATGAATATCGAAGAAGTAGCAGAGGAGACACCACATCTTGTTCATAAAGAATATATTGATCCACATTTGGG
>JAHDBE010000333.1 GCA_020630555.1 Saprospiraceae bacterium | reverse complement strand
CTTAATCATAAACTCCATGCACTCCAAAGTGCTTTAGATTTAGCTGAAAAGATTTAAGACATGAAGATTTTATTAATAGATAATTATGACTCTTTTACCTACAATCTCGTACACATGATTCGAGAGTTGTCTGATGCACCATTGGTTGTCAAACGCAATGACGAATTCGATTTGGATTTTGTAAAAGAGTTTACACATATCATATTATCACCTGGACCTGGATTACCTAATGAATCTGGTCTGCTTATGGATGTGATTCAGAAGTATTGTTCAACCAAAAAAATATTCGGTGTATGTCTTGGTTTACAAGCGATAGGCGAAGTTTTTGGCGGAAGCCTAAAGAATTTAGATCAGGTATTTCATGGTATTCAATCGACGATGATAAATCTTGAAAATGATGAGGTCGTTTTTAAAGGAGTACCCAAAGATTTTGTGGCAGGACGATATCATAGTTGGGTTGTTGATCGAACAAGTTTACCCGAAGTTTTGGAGGTGATAGCAACAGATGAGTATAACGAAATTATGGCGGTCAAACATAAAGAGTTCGATGTGTACGGAGTGCAATTTCACCCTGAGTCGATCATGACAGAGGATGGTAAAACGATGATCGATAACTTTCTAAACTCTTAGGATGAATAAGATATTAAATCAGTTATTCAATCATGAACGCTTAAGCGCCGAGCAAGCCCGACAGGTTCTCGTGAATATTGCCAACGGAGAATATAACGAATCCCAGATTGCGGCTTTTATGACAGTTTACTTGATGCGAAATATTAGCGTAGAGGAACTTAGTGGTTTTAGATCCGCACTTCTCGAATTATGCGTCCCTGTAAATATGGAGGGTAAAAAATCCATCGATGTCTGTGGTACCGGTGGTGACGGAAAAAACACCTTTAATATTTCGACAAGCTCGGCTTTCGTTATCGCGGGAGCTGGATATGCGGTGACTAAGCATGGTAATTACGGTGTTTCCTCTTTATGTGGTTCATCCAATGTTTTAGAATACCTCGGGTATAAGTTTCATAATAATGTTGATGCTTTAAAAAAACAATTAGACGCGTGTAATATTTGTTTCATGCATGCACCGCTATTTCATCCCGCGATGAAATCTGTAGCTCCCATTCGAAGACAATTAGGCGTAAAAACATTTTTTAATATGTTGGGACCTTTGGTAAATCCTGCGCGCCCAACGCATCAGATGGTAGGTGTTTTTAATTTACAACTAGCTAGGATTTATAAGTACCTCATGGAGTCGTCAAATACGGAGTTTGCCATTGTACATGCCACGGATGGTTACGACGAGATATCCTTGACCAATCGTGTGAAACTGATTTCTAATACAGAGGATAGATTGTTACAGGCGACGGACTTTAATAAGACCGCTTTAAAACCCGAGGAGATTTTTGGTGGCGAAAGCATAGAGGAAGCTGCTCAGATAATGACTCGAATTCTTAATGGTGAAGCGACTAAGGCGCAGCAAGATGTCGTTGAGTGTAATGCAGCTGTTGCTATTCAATGTTTTGATCGATCTAAATCCATAGAGGAGTGTATTGAAGAGGCAAGAATATCTATTCAAAGCGGAAAGGCTTTTGATGTATTTAAGAAGTCCATCGAAATGACTAAATCGGTCGCTTAATGAAGGATGTTCTAAATAGAATAGTCGATTACAAACGTAAGGAGCTTACTTTGCGAAAGAAGAAATATCCTAATCTTATAGGAGCAGAGTTGAAGCATAAGTTTCGTTGCCAGGAAGCTTTGCGAAATGATGAGTTAGGTATTATCTCTGAATTTAAAAGACGTTCACCATCCAAACCAAGTATCAATCTCAATGCTTCGGTTACCGATGTTGTCAATGGATATGTAAGTAATGGTGCGGCCATGATAAGTGTCTTAAATGATTCGCATTTTTTTGGTGCACATGAAGACGATTTGTCTACGGCTGTTGCACATTCTAAATTGCCGATTCTGCAAAAAGATTTTATCGTAGATGTTTTTCAGATTGACGAGGCCAGTAAGTTGGGTGCTTCATGTATTTTATTAATTGCTGCAGTTTTAACCAAAGAAGAAATCAAAATCTTTAGCCGGAGAGCGAATGAGTTGGGTCTGGATGTTCTGTATGAAATACATGGGGAAGAAGAGTTAGAAAAAATAGATGACTCTATAAAAATCGTCGGTATCAATAATCGCAACTTACAGACTTTCGAAGTGGATTACGAACACTCAATTCGATTGAAAGATCAACTGCCCCCAGGTCTTTTGAAAATATCCGAAAGTGGTTTGTCCGATCCTAAAATAGTCGCAGAATTAAAAAATGAAGGCTTTGATGGTTTTTTAATCGGTGAGCAGTTCATGAAACAAGACAATCCAGGTATGTATTTATCTCATTTTATAAGTCAGGTCAAAAAGTGTCTGGATGATAATTAAAGTCTGTGGCATAAAAGACGAAGTACATTTTAATGAAGTCGAACAATTAGGTGTCGAGTTTATTGGACTAAATTTTTACAAACCCTCTCCGAGATTTGTAGAACGAAAATTTAACCTAGTAAAAGGAAAAGCTCAACGCGTCGGGATTTTTGTAAAAGAAGAAATAGATGATTTATTGCAAAAGGCCAAAGAGTATAATTTGGACTATGCGCAGTTGCACGGAGATGAGTCGGTAAGCTACTGTCAGGAAGTTCAAGAACAAATTAAGATCATAAAGGTGTTTCGAGTAGATGAAGATTTTGACTTTCGTCAAACAGAACTTTTCGAATTTGCAGACTATTTTTTATTTGATACCAAGGTGCCGCAATTTGGTGGTGGTGGTATACAATTTGACTGGAATTTACTCCAGGAATACAAAGGAGACAAGGAGTTTTTTCTCAGTGGTGGGCTTTCGCCAATGCATGTGCAAAGCGTATTAAATATCAGCCACAATAAGTTG
>JAHDBE010000332.1 GCA_020630555.1 Saprospiraceae bacterium | reverse complement strand
AAATAGATCAACAAGTTATTCATAAAGCTTTTGTAAAAATTTAATCTAAGATATATTGGCGAAAGCCAAGCAATCTCTCTTGATAGTATGTAGTTTTAAGATTATCGATGCATATACCTTTACTCACACTGGCGTGAATAAATGAAATATGCTCCTTGTCGCACGAAACGATTATAGCTGTGTGACCTGCGCCTGATTTATTTTTGTTACTGCCTTTAAAAATGACTAAATCACCTGGGGCAACATTTTTTCTGCTCACGGCTTTTCCAGCAATTAATTGACTTTTCGAATCTCTTGGTATTCTAATTCCAATATGTCTGTAGCAATCACGTACATAAGCACTGCAATCATAGCCCTGTTCGCCATATTTTAATCCCAATTTTGAATGAGCATATTCCAATAAATTTACCCGTGTCTGAGATTCCAAGTACGAACATTCAGAGAATGAGTTATAGCATAAGCTAGAAAATAGGAACGCACATATGAAGGGTAAGTTTTTCATAATTAGGTTTGGTAAAAACGCATATTGATCTTCTAATCGTATGTTTTTTGGTCTTGATTCTAAATTAGTTTTCCCATATCTTATAAGAAGACGAGAATGAAGAGTGTGGATTTTTAAACCTCTAAACTTTACCACCATGATGAATGAAGCTATTAAAACGATCATGTCCACCGATTTAATCACAGTGTCTCCCTCCACGAAACTTAGCGATGTCAGACGGCTTTTTATGACGAATAAGATTCACCATATTCCTGTGGTGAGATATAAAAAGTTAGTAGGAATCATTACGACCTATGATTTGTGGAAGAATGAAATTGCACCAAATGAGTATTCATCGACAAGTGTCAGTGAAGTGATGCATTCTAAAGTGGCTAAAGTAGGGCCAATGGATAAAATTGGAACTGCGGCGGAAATATTTTTAGATAATCGATTTCATGCATTGCCTGTAGTTGATGAGGAAAATACGCTTCTTGGAATTATTACCTCTTTTGACGTCATGCTTTATGAGTTTAAAAAGGAATATCCAAAACCCATTTTATATAAGCACTTATACGAGTCTAAAAGAAAGTCAGCTTAAGCTGAGAATTATTAATTAAACCAACCCGTTATGGATATTATTATTAGAGCTAACCAGCCTGAATATCATTCGTACTTCGAACGTGTTATTTCGGAGGGTTTAAATACGGTCTTTAAAAAACATCGATATATTGATTCCGTTCGTGTCCATTTAGATACCCCGAGTGGAGAAACTAAACATGTGCGATTACGTACACGATTGTTTGGAAAAGAATTGCTTGTGGAAGCCTCAGATATGTCTTTTAAAAAGG
Organism: Saprospiraceae bacterium; assembly: GCA_020630555.1. GTDB lineage: Bacteria > Bacteroidota > Bacteroidia > Chitinophagales > Saprospiraceae > JAHDCZ01. The sequence goes on along the minus strand of JAHDBE010000332.1, from coordinate 1,615 downwards.
CGGTAGAAGAGGCCATTCAAAAATTAAAGTGGCGTGTAAGGCGCTATAAAGATCGAAGGTTTAATTCGTAGAAAAAGGGGCATTTGCCCCTTTTTTTCTTAATGATTTGATGAAGATAGGTTTTCTTTGCAGGGTATGAGCACAACAGTCATCACAAAACCCAAGGTTGATATCTCTCCTGAATTATTAAAGGAGATTAAAACTGTGGTGCACGAGCAAGGCCAGGTCGTTTTGCATTTTATCTTATACAATCTTAGTACCCATGAATCGGCCATTCGTATTTGGCCCACAAGTTATTTATACGATAATCAAAGTAGCCATGTCAGTGATTTAATGCATGTTGAAAACATTACCATGTTTCCTGTCTGGCAGACCATACCACCGCTTAGTACGAGTTATTTTACTCTGATCTTTTCTGGACTTCCTAGGGCATGTAGCTCATTCGATTTTGTTGAAGATTGCAAGGGCTCACCTGGAGCATGGTCTTTAAAAGGCATTTCCCGGAATGAAAGCGATGTCTATTATTTACGAATAGGGTAGTTTAACAGCATCCGCCACCAGGTGTACAGCTCTTAGCATTTTGTACCATACCAGACAAGTCGAAACTTTCTTTTGGTGTGGGAATTTCGCATTTTTCCTTCGCTAAACAATCGGTATGTTTCGCTGAAAGTTTAAAAATTCCATTGTCAAAATCTACTCCAAATCTGCCAATAGTGCCGGATTGATATTCCATTTCTATAGACAGATCATCTAGCTCTAACTGATCTTGTGCCATTTCAAGTATTCCCAATAATTTAGAAGGTGCTAATCTGTGATCAAAATCTTCGGCTGTCCATAGCTGCATGTTTATCCACTGTTCGGTACGACGTGTGCCTCCACAATCAATAAAATCTCGAGTTATAAGACCTACTTCGGTAATATGAAAATGAGCAGGAATAAATTCTCCGTTGGGTAATGTGATTTGAAAAGAGTCAAGCTCAGATAGGTGATTTTTTAATTCGGATAATTTCATGGATGTCTTTTGTCTAATTCTTAATAATTATGAGCAGATACAATTTTAACGAAAATCTTCGTCTAGACGTCTTTCTTCTAACTCATCCAATTCGAGGGATTCTAATTCGTTAAGCTCATATTCTTGTTCGACGATACGTTCTTTTAGTCTTTTCTTTCTCTCTAAACGATCCACTTCTTTTTGGAGTTCTTCCTCTTCCCAATTTGGACTGAATCCCAAGAAATCAAGATGCTCTGTGCCGAATACACTGAAATAGTGCATGGCTATTCCGATTCCCCAAGAAAGCGCGACAATGACTACGGGAAGTAGGTTTCCATCCTTTTCAAAGTACATTATGGCATACAATAATGCTAAAACACAGGCATAAGCAATAAAATGGTAAAAGAATCCTTTTTTTGCTTTTACCTTTTTTTTAGCGATCTTATAAATTTCTTCGTCTATCATTGATGGCTTTTTATTTCATGTTTCGGGTTAATACTAAACTACAAAAGTTAGGGTAAAAGAGAGCTAAAGAAATATAAAATAGACGTTTATATAAGAAAGCTCCATAAACAATTGTTTATGGAGCTTTTAAAATGGAATAGAGAAATTTATTATGCTTGT
>JAHDBE010000034.1:15326-18502 GCA_020630555.1 Saprospiraceae bacterium | reverse complement strand
CTTCCGAAGGTTCAGCAACTTCATTGACTAATCCAAGAGACATGGCTTCTTCTGCGTGAAATAAAGATGCTTTCTGTATATATTCCCATGCTTTTGTTTCTCCCAAATAATACGCGTATACATCACACACGGGTTCTGGAATGATAAGCGACATATTAAACTCGTTCATCCCTATAACATGCTTTTCGCCCGTAGCCATGATTCTATAATCTGTAAGTAAGGCTAATATGGTCCCTCCTGCGGGAGCATACCCAGTAATCGCTCCAACTAAAGGTTTTGGAAAGCGAATCATTTTCTGCATCAAAGAGTAATAGGCTACCCAAAAATCATAAGCATATTCTTCGCCAGATTTTGCCATCTGTAGGATGTTTAATCCTGCGCTAAAACATTCTTCCTTACCAGATAAAATCAAACCTCTTTTCGGGGAGTTTAGACATTGATCAAATGCTTCGTTTAACTGAGTTAATAAATCTAAGTCGACGGCATTGACCTTACCATGATCCATTTTGACAATTTCGTAGTCTGTCTTCTCTATTATTCTTACACTTTCCATATTCACAATATATAGGAATGAAAATAAATAGATAAGATAACATTGACGTAAGTCACATGGGATAATACTATGACTTAAGAGCGTTAATCTTTGGTTTGGGTAAACGTTTAGAGTCGTCTTATTTCAGACTATTTAATATTACAAGCTTATCAATAAAACCTTACCCATTTTAAAAGGCATTAATAGTATACAAATCAATCATTTTACGACTCAAATATTTCTCAGGAAGCCTACCTAAGATAAAATTCCTCAACCCTGTTCCATATTTCCAGTGAGCCATTTTACCCGTGGTCCAGGATTGTTTGACAATAGAATTTACTTTATGCTGTCTCAATTTTTGAAATTGTTCGAAGACACATTCATTAGGAGATTTACTCTGTAATAAACTAAGACAATAGGCATCTTCTATTGCTTGCGCACCGCCTTGTCCCATGTTGGGAGTCGTCGCATGTCCTGCATCCCCGATGAGACATATATTATTCTTATACCATTTATTGAGCGGTTTTAAATCATTGATATCGTTTCGAATGATAAGATCATCTGGTGTGTTTGAAATGAGTTGATTTACAACTGAATAAAAACTATCAAACATATCAAGAAGCTTTGATTTTGATTTATTCAAATCATCTTTTTGATCTGGTTCATCAAGGGCAACTGCAAACCAATAGTATTCATTTTTCGAAATCCGAGAAAAGCCGAAACGAATTTGATTGCCCCATAATTCATATACGCGGTGATCAAACTCACTATCTAAAGTGGTTTTTGAAACTCCACGCCAACAGGTTTGTCCCGAATACCGAATACGACTATTTGGAAATAATTGTTTACGAACCGTTGAATGGATTCCATCGGCGCCAATAAGCAAGTCTGAAGTGAATGTTGAACCATCAGAGAATTTTGATTCCACTTTTGAATTATCAATGAGCTGAAATGACTCAAAGGATTTTCCTAACTCTAAATTTGTATTTGAAATACTCTCGATAAGAATATCTTGAAGCTCAGCCCTGTGGATGGCAATCGCCGAATAACCAAATTTAGCTTTAATCTGGTCTTGAGGATTATCCATAATGGGGCTAAGGTCTGGTCTGCCGATGGTAATACGATCAATAGAATTGCCTCTTTCTTTGATGTGCTCAAGTAGGTTTAAATGATCATAAACTTGAAGTGCATTTGGCGAAAGCCAAATACCAGCACCTATTCTTTTTCTTTCAGAAAACCGCTCAAAGATTTTAAAGTCAATTCCATCTTTCTGAAAGGCAAGACCTAATGTTAGTCCACCTATGCCCGCACCAATAATAGAATAATTCATTGTTTTAGTTTTCTTACCCTTAAATTGATTTATAGATAATTAAAATAGATTAAGGTCATAACCACTGTATTATAAATGCCGTGACAAAAAATGGCACTCCAGAGATTGCGCTTAAAAAATAGAAATAGTGAAAGATATACCATACCCAAAATGAAGGCATTAATAAGCCCAGCAGAACCAAGTTGGTAATGATAAACCCCAAAAAGAACAGAAGTAATCACAAAACTGAGTATAGTAGAGAATTTCCCCTGGATCATTTTCTCCATACGCGTGAACATAAAACCGTGAAAAACGATTTCTTCATACACACCCCCAACAATCCATCCCATAATCACCAAAAACATATATTGCCAACGATTCTCTTTTAAAAAATCGTAAAGCCCAGCATCTCCGTCTTCAAAACTCACCATCAACTCCAAAAGAGGAAAGAAAATCAGTTGCATAAATCCTAAGGCGATTATGGCCACTAAACCACCAATTAGAACGTATTTAGGACGAAAGCTTTTTAAGTCGAACCCTATATCTGAAAATGTTTCACCATGACTCCTCAAAGTATACCAAACCAATAGGAGGATAGGAATACAATACCCAAAATTTGGAATTAATCCCAAATGAGGTAATACGACAATGGCGCAAATGATAACGGAATTTAGTATATACTTTGAAAGTGTCATGACGAATGTATACTAGTTATTCTTTACAAAGCAAATGACTATGTTTTCTGTCAATTAATCTGTCACTTTAGATCAAATATCTATACTCATAGATCGAATGACGAGTTTTCCCATAAATTCGACGTTAATTTAGATTTAAGCAGTAATTTTCTATCTCTCAGATGAATTCCTATTACCCACTTAATATTCTATCATGAAACTCACTCTTTTTATTCTTATGCTTTCAGTACCTCTAATCATGGACGGTCAAATAGACCTTAAATATCAAACACCACACGATGACATCATGGTTTTGGCAGATGCCCCTTTGGCTCCAGCCATCCGTATAAATAGCGAGGGTACAAAAGCGATACTCATGTATCGCAGCAATTTTAAAACCATAAATGAATTGTCCGAAACAGAAATGCGTTTAGCTGGGTTACGTATAAATCCTCAAACCAATATTTCAAGTCGAGCCAGATATTACTATACCCTCAAGGTATTAGACATTGCATCTCAGAAAGAATCCGTAGTCTCTGGTTTGCCCGAAAACGCCAGACTCACCAATTTTAGTTGGTCTCACGACCAAGCTAAAATGGCTTTTACCAACACAACAACTTCAGGTGTCGAATTATGGGTATTAGACGTTAATAATAAGTCT
>JAHDBE010000034.1:0-15316 GCA_020630555.1 Saprospiraceae bacterium | reverse complement strand
AAAACTCACAGAGTCTTCACTCAACGCAAATATGGGCGACGTCATCAATTGGATGAAAGACGATAAATCCATTATGGTCACCATGCTTCCAGAAAATCGACAAGCGCTGATTGATGCAGAAACAAGTATACCCACTGGACCTACGGTATCGGTAAATGAAGGTCAAAAAGCTCAAAACCGAACCTATCAAGATCTATTAAAAAATAAAACGGACGAGTTTAATTTTAAACAACTCGCGACTTCGGAAATTTGGGAGATCGGCTTGGATGGTAGCAAAAAACTATGGAAAAATGCCGCTATGTACAGTTATTTAAGCGTGTCTCCAGATGGTAATTATATAATGGTAGGTACTGTGCACGAGCCATTTTCATACATCGTCCCTTATTACCGTTTTCCATCCACGACCACCATTTATGATCGTAAAGGAAAATTGATAAGCGAACTAGTAAAAACCCCATTACTCGAAGAACTTCCGAAAGGATTTATGGCCGTGAGGAATGGTCCAAGAAATTTACGGTGGAGATCCGACAAGGCAGCAACGTTGTATTGGGCAGAAGCCCTAGACGGAGGAGATCCTGCTAAAGAAGTTGAGTTTCGTGACGCAGTGTACGAACAAGACGCTCCTTTTATGGAGCCCAAAAGACTTTTAATAAATACAAAAGAAAGATACAATGCCATCGAATGGGCGACCGATGACTTAGCCGTTTGTTATAATTATTGGTGGAATACGAGAAACCTTCGAACAGTTTTCTTTAACCCGTCTGACAACACAGAGCCACCCGTAGTTTTCAATGAAAGAAATTATCAAGATCAATATGCTGATCCAGGAAACTTTGTCACTAAAAAGAATCAGTACGATCGCTATACCATTCAAATCGAGAAAGGACAAATGTACCTAATGGGAGAGGGGTATTCCGAAAGTGGCAAAAACCCATTTATTGATTCTTACAATTTAGAATCAGGAGAATCTAAAAGACTTTACCAGGCCAAAGAAAGTGAAATGCTAGAATCACTGGTCATGGCTATGGATATGAAAGAGGGTAAAATATTAACGCGACTTGAAGCAAGTGATAAATACCCTAACTACTTTTTTAGAGACTTAGATTCTGGAAAATTAACGCCAGTAACCAATTTTGAAAACCCCATTGAAGCCATTCAGAATGTCCATAAAGAAGTCATTAAATACAAAAGAGAAGATGGACTTGAATTAAGTGCGACGCTTTATTTACCTGTAGGCTATGACAAAGAAGCCAAGGAAAAAATGCCCATGATTATGTGGGCATATCCAAGGGAATACAAAGACAAGCAAAGTGCCTCTCAGGTTACATCCTCATCTAAAGAATTTACTTACCCCTGGTACGGCTCACCCATTTATTGGGTAAATCGTGGTTACGTGGTTTTAGATGATGCGGCATTTCCGATTCTTGGAGAAGGCGATGAAGAACCAAACGATAGCTTTAGATCCCAACTTGTTGGTAACGCGAAAGCCGCAATTGATGCAGTCGACAATATGGGCTATATTGATCGTGAACGTATAGCCGTAGGTGGTCACTCTTATGGTGCGTTTATGACGGCTAACCTTCTTACGCATTCTGATCTGTTTGCTGCGGGGATAGCGAGAAGTGGTGCGTATAACAGGACATTAACACCATTTGGTTTTCAAAGCGAAGAGAGAAGTTATTGGGAAGCACCAAACATTTATTACGAGATGTCGCCTTTCATGCATGCAGATAAAATGAAAACTCCATTACTTCTGATTCATGGTCAAGAGGATAATAACTCCGGAACTTACCCTATGCAAAGTGAGCGTTACTTTAACGCCCTTAAGGGACTGGGAGCCACCGTTCGTTTAGTGATGTTACCTAAAGAAAGTCATGGTTACGTGGCTAAAGAATCTATCATGCATATGTTATGGGAGCAAGATCAGTGGCTTGAGACTTACGTCAAAAATAAAGGCAAGGAAATTAAACCTTAAAACTTAAGCCATTACACGGAAACAGATATTCATAATAGGGGCATTTTTTGCCATATACTTCATCTGGGGATCCACTTATTTATTTGTGGCCTTCGCTGTGGAAGAAATGCCCCCATTTCTAATGGCTGGGACAAGATTTGTTTTAGCTTCCGTGATCATGTTTGGTTTGTGGAGACTTTTTGAGTTTAAACATGAGTACACTCGAAAAGAGCTTTGGCACTCTGTGGTCGCAGGCTTTTATTTTCTGGCACTTGGAAATGGTGCGGTGAGCTGGGCTTTGCAATATGTAGATACAGGCATCTCAGCGTTAATAGTATCAGCCCAACCATTGGTCCTCGTTATTATGATGTGGCTCTTGGACAGAACACCCATTAAAGGAAGATCGATTATTGGTATTGTTTTAGGGATGGTCGGAATAATCCTTTTAGTATCTCAAAAAGAGATGGTAGAAAAAGAGTACCAGGAGATAGGGATGGTAGTGATATTTCTATGTTTGATCGTTTGGGGTTATGCGAGTCTTTATGTCACTAAAGTGAAAATGCCAAAATCACTCATGCTCAATTCTGGAGTTCAGATGTTTGCGGGAGGGGCGATTTTATTGATGGCCAGTTTTTTTACAGAAGAAATGAAAACCCCTTGGTCCGAATTAAGTGCACTTACTTGGGGATCCATTTTGTATTTAGTCCTATTTGGTAGTGTGATTGCCTTTAGCAGTTTTAACTATTTACTGAAGCATGTTTCACCAGAAAAGGTCTCTACGAGCACGTATATTAATCCCATTGTGGCGTTATTTCTAGGTTATTATTTCAGAGATGAAATTATAACGAATCAATCTTTGCTCGCATCTGTTATATTATTAACTGGAGTATATTTTATCAATGTCAATAGAAAGAAAAAATCTGTATAACACGCTACTTGTCATACTTAGTATGATAGTGATTTCTTGTAGCGGGGACAATAAAACAGAGGCCGAAAAATCCTTGATCGGAGAATGGTCCGTTGATCAAATTTATTCTGCTTATGGCCAACGAGTGGACCTAGGGACAATTATCGAATTTGATACGACCGAAATAGCCACCGAGGGGAGTTACGTTTTTAGAGAGGATGGAACAGCGAGTTTTTATTATAGCAGGTTAGATACTCTATATTCTGCGTCTGATTTAAATTGGAATTTATCCGTGGGTTCAGTAAACTGTGGATTTACTATGTGCGATGTGTATATGATAAATATGGACGGTAGGGACTATGAAGCCGAATTTGGTGATCAGACCAATGATGCCCATATAGATGCGACAGATATGCGACTGATTTTTGAATCATTAGACGGTCCTTTTATTCAAGTCATATATTTTCTTTCAAAAGGCTAATGGATTTTAACACACTTTGGATTGGCGATTTAGTCTTTGTAAAATCGCTTTCGCGGAATGGAAAGTGGGAAGGCTTTGCATCTAACAAGAATGCTTTTATCAACATTGACCATACTAAATTAGAAATTCCCCTGTCTGATTTGGCGGAAGCCAAAGAAGAAGAAAAAACGAAAGATTGGAATTTTGATGAACCAGAGAAAGAGAAAAAAATATCCTCTGAAAAAGAGATTGACTTGCACATAGACGTCTTAAACCCTTCTCTCCAGAATCAGGCCCCAGAAATGATTTTAAATCACCAGTTAAAGAGGTGCGAAGAATTTATCACGAACAGTATTGAAAGAAGATTGCATCGCATACTCATTATACATGGTAAGGGTACAGGCGCTCTCAAAACGGAGGTGTATAACCTCATCGCATCATTTGAGAACATACGTTTTTCGATTCCCCAAAACAATGGAGGTGCTGTAGAGTTGTGGTTTCAATATTAGTTTTCATGTGGCTTTCGCCAATGTCAAGAGTCTCAAAACATGAATAATCGTTTATCTTTGAATTAGATATTTCAGATGACACTCTACGAAGACATAAAAAAAGCGAAGAAAAACGGCGAGAAGAAATTTGTCGTTTTAATTGATCCTGATAAAGTAAGGCTTGGTAAAATTGATCGAGTACTTAAACTGGCGGTAGACGCAAACGTGGATTACTTTTTCATTGGCGGAAGCCTTATCGTCAATAACATGTTGGATACGGTTTTAGAGTCGATTAAAAAGACCTGTAATATCCCCATGATTCTTTTCCCAGGTAACTCCTTTCAGTTAAGTTACAAAGCAGATGCGCTTTTATTTTTGTCTTTAATTTCGGGAAGAAATGCGGAGTTACTCATCGGCAAACATGTAGTAACAGCCCCTTTTTTAAAAATGAGTCCTTTAGAAATTATGTCTACTGGATACATGCTCATCGATGGGGGAGTGCCTACGACAGTCCAGTATATGAGTAACACCACACCAATACCATCAAACAAAGATGATATTGCAATGACCACTGCAATGGCGGGCGAACTCCTCGGGCTTAAAATGATTTATATGGATGCTGGCTCGGGGGCCAAAAATCCAATTCCGACATCTATGATTGAATGCGTAAGTGGAGCTACAGATATACCTCTCATTGTTGGAGGCGGAATTCGTACTCCAGAGAAAGCCGCTGAAAATGCACGTGCCGGTGCAGATATGATCGTCGTCGGAAATGCCATCGAAAAAGACCCAGAATTAATCATGGATATTTCTGCAGCCATTCACTCCGTAAAAGTTACTGTCTAGTGTCAGAATCCTTTCGTGGCTTAGTGGTAAAATCAACAGGGAGTTGGTATGATGTAAGAACGGAAGAGCAAACGATTATCCGATGTCGCATTATCGGAAAATTTAGATTGAAAGGATTAAAGTTGACCAACCCAGTAGCTGTCGGTGATTTTGTGAGATTTACCATTGAAAAACAGGACCAAGACGTCGTCGGTAACATCACCGAAATCGAAGATCGACATAATTACGTGGTCAGGCAGTCTCCTCGAAAAAAACATCATGTCCATCTTTTGGCGAGTAATATTGACCATGCATTATTAGTGGTGACGATTCGCGAACCAAAACTGAAACCTGGATTTATTGATCGTTTTTTGGTGATGACCGAACCCTATAATATCCCAGTGGATATAGTGTTTAATAAGTCGGATCTCTATGACGAAAATGACCTAGCAATCTATCAATATCTGCAAGCGGTTTATGAAAACATAGGATACAAAACGCATTTAGTATCTAGTATTGATGGTCTTAACATCGAACCAATTTTAGAATTATTAAAGAATAAAACCACTATGATTAGTGGTCAGTCTGGAGTTGGAAAGTCTACCTTATTAAACGCTTTACTACCAGATATGGATTTGCGAACCAATGAGGTGAGTGATTACACTGGTAAAGGCCAGCATACGACAACTTTTGCTGAGATGTTTCCTTTGCCTTTTGGTGGAAACATTGTGGACACTCCAGGGATAAAGATGATTTCTTTTAATCATTTAGAAGTTCAAGATGTCGCTCATAACTTTAAAGAGATTTTTGCACTCTCGAGTGCGTGTAAATTTTCGAATTGTACGCATCGAAACGAGCCTAAATGTGCCGTTAAAGATGCCATCGAAGAAGGAGCCATAAGTGAAATGCGATATTCAAACTATCTTCAAATCATACAAGAGATTGAAGACCAAAATTATTGGGAACGACACAACGAAATTTAACCATGTCTCATTTTAGAAGAAAGAACTATATAAGCCGACGAGAAAAGATCAAGAGATCCACTAGAAACCTAAAGGTAGTCACCATTTTTGCCCTCATATTCATTGTATTGGTGTTGATCTTTTATTGGGTCCCGATAAGAGATTATGTGAAGACGTACTTTTATTAATCTATAACGGGATACTTTTTCCTTGAATAAATAAGCGAAATAATTAGGAATTTCTATTCTATGCTTATTTCTAAAGTAGTCATTAAATAATCGCGAACCGCTTTACCAACCCTTCTGTTTTAAGATAACTTTTGGTTTGTAGAATTAAATAAAAAGGAGACTGAACATCTCGAACAGCCTCCTACTCTAGATCTATGAAAATCTAGACTCTAATAAACCACTTAGCTTACGTCATGAAAAAACCAACTATAAAATGCTTAAAATTAGGAGGAAGTCGTCATCACTTCCTCCACGACAAAATCATTAAAATTTTGCCTTCGTGTTAAAGGGTGTCTATAACTTTTTCAGATTGAGGACCTAACTCATAGACTGCCGTAGACAGCTCCGATTTTAAGTCCTCAATAATTTTTGTATTAATCTCATTTTCCTTCAAAATCTCTGCAGCTATTAATAGAGGCGCAGGTTCGAATGTTTTATTGACCACATTATCTAATACAATATTCGTTGCCATTTCTTTTTGTCCCATGGCATGTAATACTTTGGCCTTTAGGGCATAGGAAGAGGCGATTGGACGCATGGAGATTTCGTTAATGACAATATCCATGACATCATTTGATAGCTTATTTTGCTCAAGTAACTTTTCAACTATTTCTGGACCATACATATGTTTTAATGAATGGTTAGAATTTACTTTGGTCAAGAAGTTTTTGCTAAGCAATTCATATACCTCATTGTTTCCCAAGTATTGAGCTAACTCTGCCTTGAATAAATCATAAGACGGTGAGTCGTAGTAGGTGTTTATAGACTCTAATATCTTTTGACTCAATTTGGGGTTGTGATCATGAGCAAAGCTGATCCATGCAATTCCCTTTTTTGCATAGTGATTTGATGGATCAATCTTTAGGGACTTCAAAAAATAATCATACGATTTATAAATGCGATTTTGATGACCATAAAAATCTGCCAGATTTGTATAAGACCACAGAATAAGGGATTCATTTTTTGATTTCTCAGCGATTTTCATCGCTCTTTCCATTAAAAATACGGCTTGATCTAAATCACCTGAATGATCTGCCCATTTTGATTTTCTAATGTAAGCTTCAAAATCTTCTGTATGACAAATTTCACGTAACAAGTCCTCGGCTATTTCATAATGACCTAATTCCATGTAAACATCAAATTGGATGCACTTTGTAATTCTGGCATTCTGTCCTAAGCTTTCTGCAGTTTGTAAAACGTCTTCCGCTTCACAGAAACGATGCATTTTAATATAGTTTCTTGCAAGCTTCTGAAGTACTGCGACATCTCTTGAGAAGGATAACTTTTTAGCCTTTTCTAGCTGAGACGTCGCAGTGTGCAGATAATGGAAATTCCCCGAACAATCAAATAATCTATTTTGATAATTCGCCATTTGGGTCAAATAAGGAAACTGATTTGGATGATCTAATAATTTCAACATCCAAAAATCATATTCATTAGAATACTTCTTTTGAATTTCGAATGAATTCTGATTCATTATTTCATTGATCTCTCTTTCTTTAACAATAGGTTTATTTCCATTAAAGGCTAATAAAAACCAGAGACCAGGGAGTATTAGAGCAATTAAAATTCTTGGATTTTTCATATATAATAGTTAAGTGGTTTAGGTAAATGAAGGCTTAGTGAGCTTCAGCTAAATATGGAAAGCCGCTCAAGAAGTTTTTGTCGTTTGCATCAACATGGTCATCAGATAATCCAGGATTTTCTGTAAAATCTTCACCTCCAAAAATGAGTAATAGTTCGACAGTGATTACATCGTCAGATAAATTTCGACCAGTCAAAACATTTGTACCATCAAAAAAAGTTGTTGGACCAGAGAGGCTCACATTTAGAACATCTGTAGCAAGAACACTGGCAAATGTTGGCGCATCCAGTCCTAAAGCATTCTGATCTCCATCATTGGCGAAAGCCGGACTTAATGCTTTTAGACCATTTTCGATAACGCTTTGGTAAATGGCTCCTTGCTGCGAGGGAATGGTCTGATTATAGGCATCTTTTTGATCAGCAGGAATGAAAACTGTATTTATTGCAGGTCGACCCATTTGATCTGCGGTAGTGTAAGTACCGGAAAAGTCTAAAGTTTCCATGTCTCGATCATCGTCACTACATGCCACAAAAAATAGACTCATTAGGGCAATAGAAAATATATATTTTAATGTTCTCATGATTTAAATTTTAGTTGATTAATAAAGCGGTAATTATTTTTTGGATTCTACCCAAGTGTTTATGGTGTCGCTGCTACCGAGTAAGTTTTTTGGGACTTCAACGACGATGGATAATACATTTGTACCCGCAAAAGTATCGGCACCAGGATCATTAAAACTTCCAGCATTGCCAGAGATAATAGCGCCGTATTGAGCAAAGTCCATAAAGAAGGGATCGTCCCTTGGTCCAGCAAATAAAGAAATGCCATTTGTAGTATGCATCTTGGCTGTTTCGCCATAATTGGTAATATCTACTGACATATCTGGTGTAGATTTTACTATGGTAGAACTTAATGAAGTGCTTGAAGGACTAGACGGACCAAATAGGTACATCTTCCCATTTCTGGATATTACCTGGATGACTAAATCCTCAACATTATCACCATCGTTATCGATATTAAACTCTGTTAAAACATTGTCATCAAAAGTGGCTTCTGCGGTGGCTGATGGACTGAGTAACCCTTGATAATTAGCCACGAAAACGAGATTGTCGTTGTCTTGTCCTTGGAAACAATAAAAGTCTGTAATATCAGCACTAGTGGATTGTACTTCAGGTGCGTCAATGTGATCTGCAGAGATTAAAACCACCGATAAAACCAGGCATGGAATTAATACTTTTCTTAAATTTTTCATAGATAGAGAAATATTAGTTTGTAATTATTTCCTCTATGTACGTGTGGAAAAGATTAAACGGTTTTCAATACACCTAAAAAAATAAAAAATTAGCTTCTTATATTAAATACGCCAATGAGATCGGCTAGATTTGGACTTTGACTCCCTCCTTTTGGCTCTATTGTAATTGCGTAAGCCATGGTGTTTTCTATGAAGGCTACCTCAATTATTTCACCATCGAGTTTGTCGAAGACATTAAGAGGAATTGGATCTGAATCCTCTTTTAAAGACCATAGTTGAAAACTTTGATCATCTGTTAATGTAGGAAGAGATTGAAATTGTAAAAAGGTCTTTTGAGTCACTGAATTATTATGGATGTAAATCTCAGTCTCTGGATATTTTTCTGTGGCTTCCGCCAATACAATTTGGTTGGATTGATGCTTAAGATCTTCTAATAAAACATAGTCAACATCTTTCTCTTTGAGTTCATTTTCACAGGCTATTAATGTCGTTTCAATAACACGAACTTTATTTTGGAGTCGATTTATGTAATACAAAGAAAAACCCACAATGGAGATTAAACCTAATGTCATAATCAACTTCCATAAATTATTATTTGATCCTTGGGGTTGCTCGTTTGAATGCACTGAGTGATCTGTAGCTTTTGATAATTTACTCTTTATTACTTGTTTAAGGTTTTCCGGTGGTGTTACAGCGTTTGCTTTTCCATAGGCGCCCAGAGCCTTTTCAATATCTTGAATTTCAGATTGAAGTTGAGGATATTTATTTAGCCAAGTTTCCACTTGCCTAAGCTCCTGATCATTTAGAGCCCCTATTACATAAAGCTCAAGCAATCCTGATTCTATAATATCTTTTAACTTCTGATCCATTGATATATGATATTAATCAATAACAAAAAACCTCCTATTGTAAACAAAAGTGTTTTTTCATTCTTTAATTGATCTCGAAGAATATTTACTGCATATCTCAATCGCGTTTTTACTGTTCCAAGTGGTACTCCTAATTTATCGGACGCATCTTTTTGAGAATACCCTTGAAGGTAGACCAAGTCCAAAACATCACGGTATTTATTGTCTAACATGGATTTCATTTTTTCAGAATCCAAATTATTACCGAGGAGATTATCTGATTTGTTGTTATGTACGTGTACGTCAAAGGATTCGGTTTTATTTCGATTTTCATATCCTTTTAATCTGACCACATCTAATGAGGCGTTTCGTGCAATTCTTGCGATCCATGCGAAAAAGCCGCCCTTACTTTCATCATAACTGTGAATGTTTTTCCACACCTTTAAAAAGGTATCCTGAAGAACAGTCTGAGCTACAAACTCGTCTTTTGTAATCCTAAGGATGATCCCATAAATGACATCAGAATAGTCCGAATACAGTTTATCAAACGAACTCTCATCTCCCTTTTTGATATGTGGTAAATAGTCTGGTGTCATTTTTCGTAATAATGAATTTAATCATTGTTCTTGGAAATCCAGAGTTATTTCTTTTTTGTCATTAAGTATTGGATAAGTCTATAGACGTCTAATTGTACCAAAGGTTTAGAAAAGTAAACAATGCCTTTTAAATAACCTGATAAGTGATTGATTTAGGGTTTTATGATTAAATGAAGAATCAAAAGCAAGCTTCCGTTCATTTATAGTGAATTAAACCATCCTCAAATACCTCCTAAAATACCACCAAGCAAAAATGGCATACGCCATAAATAAGATTCCGTTACATAAAAGCCTTGAGCCGATTCCCCAAGCCACTGTACACCACATACTGGTAAAGTAAATCCCCAGGGCCAACAAAAATACACCGAGCATTCTGGCAAAAGGGTAAGGGATTTTAATGTGAGACCTACCCGTGACAATGGCTAGAAAACACATACATATAAAACAAACCATAACTGCAAAGGAGGCGCCAAGCATCCCTATTTTAGGTATCAGCCAAATGGATAAGCTAATTGTAACTAAGGCTCCAACAAAAGCAATGACTGCCCCATAAATTGTTTTGTCTTTCAACTTATACCAGATTGAAAAATTATAATACAATCCCAAAAACAAATACGCAATCAATAAAACAGGTACGATATAAATACCCGATCTAAAATTTTCACCGATCAAATATTGAAACAGATCGATAAATAAGGTAATGCCCAAAAACACGATTGATGAAGCTAACAAATATGCTTCGGCCACAGAGGCATAGGTCGAATTAGAATTCTCTTTAGAATATTGTTTAAAAAAGAATGGTTCCGCCGCATAATTAAATGCTGTGGCAAAAAGACTCATCATAACGGCAATTTTAGAAGCACCATTATATATCCCAGAACTCATTTGTTTTTCATCTTCAGTCCCTGGCATTAATTCCGCAATAAACACACGGTCAAAGACTTGATTAATAGCTGCGGCTACACCAACCAAAATGAGTGGCCAACTATAACCAATCATTTTTTTAATCAGCGACTTATCCCAGTGCCACTCAACACTAAAATATTCTCGTAAGAGAAGTAAAAAGACAATACCACTTGCTACAAGATTTGCAATAAATACATAATCGAGTAAAAGCTCTTCCTTATACAAACTGCCAAGAAAGGAATTTGGATTTGTAGCATGTATACGACTACAGACTTCTAACAAAAAGACTATGATTATTATGGTCACTAAAACATTAACAATCTTAATTCCACTAAATCGGACCGCCTTATTTTCTAATCGCAACTTAGCAAAGGGTAAGGCTGATAAAGCATCAAATCCTATGATAAAAGCAAACCATTGAATAAAGCGTTTATCCTCTGGACTAGTAATATATGAGGCTATTAATTCAGCATTTATAAATACTAAACACACAAAAAGGAGCACCGAAATGCTTACGACACTAGCGGCTGTAGAAAACGCACGCTCTTTATTTTCACCAATGGTTGCATATCTAAAAAACGAAGTCTCCAATCTTAAAGTAACCACGGCCATAATTAAGGCGGTGTACGCATAAATTAAACCATGGATACCGTAGTCTCCATTATTTAATACACGGGTTAAGTACGGAGTGACAAGTACAAAATTTAAAATTTTGGGCAGGATGCTACCCATACCGTAAATGGCCGTTTCGCCCGCGAGTTGTTTTAGTTTAGACAAATCAGAAGATATTTCAGAAAATCAAAATGTAAGTTAGTCAAATAGACCTGTGTGATTCTGAATTGGTGAGTTGAAATTTTAACGTCTATTCCCGAAACCTTAGTATCAATATGTTTAAATTCGGGCGCACGAACTAACAAAAACCTATGAATCTTGAACTCCTAGCCCAATTGTGTAAGGCTCCTGGTGCGCCTGGATATGAAATTCGTATTCGCGAATTGATAAAAAAAGAATTAGAATCCTTAGTCGATGAGATGCATGTGGATAACATGGGAAACCTCATCGGTATCAAAAAAGGCTCTCACGACAAATCCGTTATGGTCGCCGCACATATGGATGAGATTAGTTTTATTGTCACCCATATTGATGATGACGGATTCATAAAATTCCATACCCTTGGAGGCTTTGATCCTAAAACATTAACGGCTCAAAGAGTCATTATCCACGGTAAAGAAGATGTCATTGGAGTGATGGGGGCGAAGCCGATTCATATCATGACTCCTGAAGAAAGAAACAAAGTAGTCAAAACCAATGAGTACTTTATCGATACAGGGTTGTCTAAAGAAAAAGTAGACGAACTTATCTCTATAGGAAATCCAATTACACGCGAAAGGGAGTTGATCGAGATGGGCGATATGATAAATTGTAAGTCTCTGGATAATCGCATTTCGGTTTTTATTTTGTTAGAAACTCTTCGAAAACTAAAAGACAAAGAAGTCCCATTTGATGTCTTAGCTGCCTTTACTGTGCAAGAAGAAATTGGATTAAGAGGGGCAATGACCGCCGCTTCTGGTTATAATCCAGATTTCGGAATTGCTTTAGATGTGACCTTGGCTAATGATGTTCCTGGTGCGGCTCCTCATGAGTTTTGTACGAAAATGGGCGGTGGTACCGCGATAAAAGTTTTAGATGGTCGCACCGTTTGTGATTACAGAATGGTAGAATACATGAAAGGCATTGCCGCTCAAAAGAATATCAAACACCAGATGGAGGTACTTACGATGGGTGGGACGGATACCGCGGCCTTACAACGCTACTCAAATGGAGGCTCGATTGCAGGTGCTATTTCGATTCCCTGTAGATATCTTCATCAAGTGATTGAAATGGTCCATAAGGAAGACGTTCAAAACAGTATTGATCTTTTAGAAGAATGCCTTTTAAACCTCAATAATCATACATGGGCGATTTAATTCATTTTAAAAAACAAGGTGATAAATTAATCGCCGACTTTGAGTTTAAAGATTTTTCTGCAGCATTCGGTTTTATGACTCAGGTTGCCATTTTAGCCGAAAAGCAAAACCATCATCCTGAGTGGTCTAATGTGTGGAATAAAGTCCATGTCGAATTAAGTACCCACGATGCAGGAAATGTGGTCACGAATAAAGATTATACTTTGGCGGAAGCCATAGAGAAATTACTTTAGATAGTGATCTCGTTAATAATTTGTTAAACAAATTTTTGATAAAACCTCAAGGGATTTCAATTCGTTTTTTAGACACAATTATAGAATCTAAAAACTCGAAACATGCGAAATCTTATCACTTCTTTATCTGCAGGATTCCTAGGTGGCGTAGTCGTGGTTTTAGCTTTTTTAGGACTTTCGTCAAAGGATATTATCCATCCCACAAATTCAGCCCCTTCAGGAAAGTTTGTTAATTCTACAAACGTCGTTGCACCATTTGACTTCGTTACGGCATCTAAGAAAGCAACGAATGCAGTGGTTCATATTTATGCTGAAGAAAGCAATGCATTAGCTCAACAAAGAGCACAAGAAAGACGATCTCGTCGACCAAGAGGCATCGAAGATTTTTTCAATATGGATGACTTTTTCGGAGGAGATTTATTTGGCCGTAATTTTTACCGCCCTAAAAATGGGACAGGCTCAGGAGTTATATTTAGCGAAGATGGGTATATAGTAACTAACAACCATGTTGTAGGATTTGCGGACTACATTGAAGTAACTCTTCATGATGGTCGTAAAATGGAGGCCAAGAGGATTGGTACAGACCCATCAACGGATTTGGCTGTATTAAAAATTGAGGCAAGTGATTTATCAACTTTGGCTTTCGCCAATTCGGATAATACCCAAGTAGGAGAGTGGGCAATTGCAGTAGGAAATCCATTTGATTTGACTTCGACGGTAACGGCTGGAATTATTAGTGCCAAAGGCCGGGATCTAAACTTAATTAAAGATGCCGCGAGTATCGAAGAATTTATTCAAACAGATGCTGCAGTTAATCCAGGAAACAGCGGAGGTGCATTAGTGAATACAGAAGGAGCGTTAATTGGTATTAATACGGCGATAGCGACTCCGACTGGCGTGTATGCAGGTTATTCATTTGCAATACCTTCTAACTTGGTTGGCCGAATAGTAAAAGATATTATTGAACACGGTAACATTGATAGGCGGGTAAGTTTAGGCATCGGAGGATATAATGTAGATGAAGATTTACGTAATGATTATTCGATAGACGTCACTGAAGGTATTTATGTCGATGAAGTTGAGAGAGGAAGTGCAGCCCAGTATGGAGGAATTATGCCAGGAGATGTCATCACGAATGTTAACGATAAGAGCATTTCGAACTTTAGTGATCTCGAAGATGTTATGAAATATAGTAAGGCTGGAGATGTCTTGAATGTTGATGTAAACCGAAATGGTGCGACTAAGACAATTCAAGTAAAATTACGCCGTAGCATGTAACAATCACGCGATTTGCGTGTTTATAAATAAAAGTTGGTTTTTCGTTTTGTTTTGATGCGTCTGCTCTTCCCAGGAGCAGGCGTTTCTTTTTACCCGCTCTTTTGTACCACAAAAGAGTTTTATGTTTTTAAAAAGATATGTATCGGATCTATTGCATTTAGCATTTCCTGAACTGTGTTGTATCTGCCGAAAGGAGGAAATTATTGGATCAGATGGATTATGTGACTCTTGTATTAAAGACCTGCCTTGGACACTCCATAATTTGATTAAAGAAAACGAATTGGTCGATCGATTAAGATTCCAAGTTGATTTAGAAATGGGTGGTGCCTTGTTTTACTACCATAATGAAGGTCCTGTAAAAACACTCTTACATCAACTCAAATACAAAAGAAATAGAGAACTCGGCCTTAGCCTAGGTCGATTATTAGGATCTCGGTTTTCATCTAGCCCTCATTTTGAAAAGCCAGATTTATTAGTCCCTGTTCCCATTCACAAAAAAAGGTTGCGCGAGAGAGGATACAATCAAAGTCTGCTATTATGTCAAGGCTTTATAGAATCCTGCGACATTCCTATTGAGACCAATGCGATCCTAAAAAGGACTTACCAAAAAAGTCAAACTAAGAATTCGAGGGAGCAAAGGCTTAAACACTTAGAAAGTAGTTTTAGACTTAACCCAAGATGCGATCTATCAAGAAAGCATATTTTAATTATTGACGATGTACTTACTACCGGATCTACAGTAAAGGCAATTTATGAGAGTTTAAAGGATGTAAATGCTTTAAAACTTTCTGTCTTGACAGTGGCATTATCTAAAAGTTAGATGGAAAT
>JAHDBE010000331.1 GCA_020630555.1 Saprospiraceae bacterium | reverse complement strand
CCATATAAAACTCTAAGCTAGAGTAGAGTTGACCTTGAAATATTTTGTACCACCTTATAGCCTAAACTAAATTATATCTCATTCATTTGTCCTGATAAAGATTCGACTATCTTTGCGGCTTTAAAATTCGTAATATATGGGATTACAGGCTGGAATTGTGGGCTTACCGAATGTAGGGAAATCAACTTTATTTAACGCACTTACAAATGCAAAAGCTTTAGCTGCAAACTATCCATTTGCTACAAAGGATCCGAACGTTGGGGTCATTACTGTGCCAGATCCGAGATTAGATAAATTAGCAGAATTAGTGAGTCCGCAAAAGGTGATACCGACTACTGTCGAAATTGTAGATATTGCAGGTTTGATTAAAGGAGCTTCTAAAGGTGAAGGATTAGGTAATCAGTTTTTAGCTAACATACGTGAAGTAGATGCGATCGCTCATGTGGTCAGATGTTTCGAAGATGATAATGTGATCCATGTAGATGGAAGTGTGGATCCGGTTAGGGATAAAGAGATTATAGATACTGAGTTAATCCTCAAGGATATAGAGACGGTCGAAAAGCGTTTAGATAAATATAAAAAACAAGCCAAAGGAGGAGATAAGGACGAATTAAAGAAAGTAGAAATCGTCACTAATATTCTTGCTCATTTGGAAGCTGAAAAACCAGCTAGGAGTTTTGAGCACGACGAAACTGCAGTAGAAATTTTTAAAGAATTATCCCTTCTGACAGCTAAGCCTATCATCTATGTGTGTAATGTAGATGAAGCATCGGCAGTGAATGGTAATGAGCATACAGAGCGGTTTAAAGCGGCTGTAGCTAGCGAAAATGCCCAAGTAATTTTAATTTCAGCTGCCATCGAAGCAGATATCATCGAACTGGATGACCCTGAAGAACGGAAAGAATTTATTCAAGATATGGGGCTTTCAGAGCCCGGAGTTAATCGAGTCATTAGAGCGTGTTATGAGCTTTTGAATTTGATTACTTACTTTACTGCTGGAGAAAAGGAAGTGCGTGCTTGGACGGTACGAAATGGTTCTAAAGCACCTCAAGCTGCCGGCGTTATTCATACCGATTTTGAGAAAGGTTTCATACGGGCAGAAGTTATCAAATATGATGATTATGTTTCTTTAGGATCGGAGGCTGCAGTAAAGGACGCGGGTAAATTAGGAGTCGAAGGAAAGGAGTATGTGGTAACGGATGGTGATGTGATGCACTTTAGATTTAATGTTTAATTGCTAACTCTTAATTGTTAACGATTAATGGTTAATGGTTAATGGTTAATGGTTAATGATTAATAGGCCTTACTCTTCGTGTTCGTAGTAGAATTTATAGAATTTTCGTCCATCTGGTTCTACACCTTTTTCGATTAAGGAGTTGTTTCGTTTAATGTAGATTTGGAAGTTTTTGTCGAGTTTTAAGATGCTTTTAAATCTGCGGACTTGTTTTTTGACCGCCTGGTCAGAGATAGTGAAGGAGTTTGAAATATTGAGTTTGTTCTCTTCGGCGTAGCTGGGCGCATAATCTCTAAAGGAATCAATTATTTTTTGATCTTTTAACACGGTTTCTTCGAATGCTTCTTGTTCGAATACTTCATTAGATTTAAAAAAGTCAACCGTTCCATTAATGATGTCAATTTTATCTGTTTTGTCCATATTGTCGTTGGCAGATGCTTGAGCGCTTAAGAATTGTTTTGTCATTTCTAAAAAGTCTTTGGTTTCTAGAAACTCATTGGCTATTGGTTTTATTTGTAAGAAATCGTCTTGCCAGTATTGTGCATCCCTGGAAGTCTTATCCACCACTAAAACGAGAAACCCATCTTCACGCTCAGTATTTACGATTAAGCATGCTTTGTCAATTCCTTTTAAATCGTAACCAAATTGGTGATTGATCCCATAGTTCTCTGCTCCTTGATTCATGGTTATATATGGAACATTGGTTTCAGACTTAAATAATCCTACGGCCTCAAAAAGTTCATCATCAATCAGGACATCATTGAATGTAACAATGTTTAGTTCTCCAGACTTTATTTTTGGATGGACCGATTTTTCATATAACAAGGTTGTCAGTTGCTGTGATGCTTGGATGAATTCATTAGGTTCGTCAAACATCTTACTTACAATCACAAAGACTTCATTTAGATTTAAATCAACTGAGTGGGTAAACTGATTTAGCTCATCAAACTGGAATTGGGAGAGGAAGTATTGTAATAAAAAGTTTTGAGAATCTTCTTGGAAAGTACTCTGGGATTGGGATAGATTCATCCCTTCGTCTAAGCCTTTATTACCAATTTGATGTGTGATGAGTTTTTGGATGGATGTATTATCCATGTTGATTTTTATCATGATACAGTTTGTCTACAAATGTGAAAAGATCTTTTATGATTTTTGGTCTTGAAACGAAATAATTTATTGGTGATGCATTTTTCTTTCGTAGTGGAATTTATTCGCGATAAGGGTCTGTAGGATTTATCCCGCTGAAAGCGGGACGAACGAATAGTGAGTCCGGAAGGGCCTGACCTGTATGAGGGCGATAGCCTGAAGGAAGGGATCGCCCAACAAAAGCTGAAGATAAAGACTAAGGTTAAGGCTAAAACTATATAGATTAGTCAAAAGCTTTATGTATCACGATCCAGCTGATGAGTGTTAATATTGCAGCTGTGACAAAGGGAATTCCAGGGAAATAGGCTGGGCCACCATCGGAAGTAAACCAACCAAATAATTGTGACATCAAGATAGGTCCAATAATCGCGGTGATACTTATCATACTTGTAATGGCTCCTTGTAGCTCTCCTTGTTCTGAATCAGGAACTTCGTTAGAGACCAGTCCTTGAATGGTAGGAGTTGCAATACCTCCCAAGCAAAATGGGATCATAAATACGAAAAGCCACCAACCTGACGGTGCGATCGAATACAAGAAAAATCCCAATGCATAGAATAATAAACCGGTATAAATGGCTCTTTTTTC
>JAHDBE010000330.1 GCA_020630555.1 Saprospiraceae bacterium | reverse complement strand
GGAATTTATTTTATACGTATCACATGTAACAATATCCAGAAATCTATGAGATTTCAAAAGATTTGACAAACTATCTTGACTATTTTACTACTACTAATGAAGAACGATCTGCCATAATTTTCATGGCAGATCTTCTTTTTTTCCTCCTTTCAAAACGAGCTTTGCTCCAATAAAAAACTCCCGTAGCAAAATGCGACGGGAGCTTAAGGGGGGATAACAACTGCCTTTTAACAAGTCTCTCTTACTTGTCTATAAATTGATTTGATTATATTATATTATAGCTTACTTATAAGCAATCTACAACATCCCAAACTAAGTAAGAATCATTCAAACACGATTCAAGATTTTCCATTCCTTCACACAATGTTGGGTAAGCATTCAGACAAGCACAAACTGCACTTCTGTCAAAATAATTACCTGCACCTTTCCCTGCACTTAATGGCTTTTCAGATCCATCACACATTTTCACTGCACTATCACTGAAGGTAACCACATTACCATCGCAGTGAACAAAATCACAAATGCTCTGATGGTTTGAAGATGTTTTGGGTATAATTGTCACAGCGGTTCCTGTAGATCTTGAGTCATCCTCATAATAAGTCGCTCTATGACCTACCCAATCAGACTTCTCATTTGCTCCACAACGAGTTCGAACTTCAGTACGAATTTCATCTTCGGCCATAAGCCCAAGCGTTAAGGCAACAAAATTATTGTTTTGTTCCTCGATAAAGAAACGAGGTGTTTCTTCATCATTTACAAATACTCTGAAATCAAAATTGGCTCCTGTTTCACTAGCATCCCAAATATATTCTAATGAATACAAATTAGAATTGGAATCAAATGCCTGAGGAAAGACTCTTAAAGAGCTAGGTTTTTGACAATTTTGGTCAACAAATATTTTGTCAGAATTGTTAACATCTTGACACCCCATCCAAAGAAGTGCCAAACATACAAATGTAAAAGTGTATTTAATCGGTGCCATAGTAACTGCGTTTACAACATTCTATAAATAATTAGCTAAAGTGTTTTAGTACGAATTCTCTTGTAAAGAGAATTCAAGTTTAGGCCTTTTTTTAGTCATCGGCAATTAGAATTAGTTTGAAAAATCCCGAATATGTTATTATTTTTAACACCTCAAGAACAACTCTGAGCAAGAATAATTGGGTATATGGAAGATATGAAACTAATACGGCTTCTGAAGACTTTTAATACTTCAGAGATGAGACGATTCCAAGAATTCGTTTCTTCCCCTTATTTCAACAAAAACCAGAATTTAATACTGCTCCTCGCTTTCCTCAAAAAACATCACCCCAATTACCAACATAGCAAATTTAATGTGAAAAATGCCTATAAGTTTGTCTTTCCCAAGACAGACTTCAAAGAAGGTGCCATTTCCAAGCTCTTATCCAAACTATTTAAATTAGTTGTAGAATTCTTCACCATAGAAGGTTCATTAGACTCATCATTCCGCCAAGAATATTCTTTGTTAAGACAATATGACATCAAGCACTTATCCCATGACTTTAAACGCTTATCCAATAACATAGAGAAAAATCTGACTAAGAATACTTTGATTTCTTCTCAAGACAACTACAACAACCTTATATATCAAAAAGAGATAAACAGAATTTCAACTACTCGAAATGATACTGGAATAGGGGATGCTTTCCATAGGGAGGTTAACCGTGCCTTAGATTTATATTATTTTTACGATAAATTGCTTTACAGTTGTTCAGAAATCAACCGAGCAAAGAACCTTAAGGGGGTTAATATAGAAGGCTACAATAATGAAATCATCAATTTACTCCCTCAAACCCCTTATTTAGAAAATCCTGTAATAGATTTGTGGTACCAAACCTACCAAATCCTTACCCAAGCTCCTACCCTAATTCAATACAAAAAACTAAAATCATCCCTTTTCGAACATCATCACCTCATGATTAATGTTGATGCAAAAGTTTTATTCACTATATTAGAGAATACCGCATTTTCTCTATTCCCCGGAGGCAATGAATTATATGAAGAAGTCTTTGAACTTTATAACTTCCAAATCAAATCCGGAATATTTCTTCAAGAACAAGTTACTGTTTTTGGAACGTTAAGAAACTACATCGTTGTAGCCAACTATCTAGGCAAATTAGAATTAGCTGTAAATTACATCAAACAGGTGAGAGAAAAACTAATGCTGACCCACCCTGACAGCCTTTTACTTTGTGAAGCCATCATCGAGTTCCATAAAAACAACTATGAAACAGCCTTGGATAAACTCAATGCTATCCAAACCGACAATATCATCATTAAAATTGAGGAGCGCTCCTGGAGGATAAAGGTATATTATCACCTTGATTACAAAGATCCTCTTTATGACAGTTTAAATAGTTTCCGGGTGTTCTTAACCAACAACAAAAAGAGCATCCAGGAAGATTTTGCCGAGCGTTACAAGAAATTCATGACTTGCTTGCTCCAAATTCTCAAGGCTCCTTCCCTTGATACGGCTACACGCCAACAAATCAAGTCCAACTATTTGGATGAAACTACTGTTATTGCCGAAAAAAGATGGCTTCTTGGTATTTTGGATGAAAACTAATCTACAATTTCTTATTTAGTCCAAGCCTTATAGTATTTCTCTTATACAAAATTTATTTTTTAGGATTATTCATTAAGAAAAATAAACAATTTTCTGGGATTAATAACAGAAAAAATAATTCCATCAAACATCAAATAAAGTACTAATTATCAGCATTTTTCAAATAGCATTTTAAGCTATAATTTGCAAAATTATTAACAAAATCGGGGATTTTATCCGCTACTAAGTCGGGATTTTTCTGGGATTTTCTAATTGTCACAACTCTACTTTGTCTTTATCTTTACATCAAATTGTGTGTGTATTAGTTTTCATTCTAAATGTTTTAAAAGCTTTATGGTGATCGAGATTGAAAACGTAAAAAAACATAAAGCAACCTAGTAATTGTGAGGGGGTGAGGA
>JAHDBE010000329.1 GCA_020630555.1 Saprospiraceae bacterium | reverse complement strand
ATTGCTAATTGGTTAAAAAGCAATATTTCATCTAAAGATAATTACGCGGAAACCCGCACAATGCCTAGGTATAATATAAAAGGCTCCAAAGAAGGCCAGTGGATCCCAACGCCGCCGGACTATTTAGATGCTATTGAACCACATTGGAATAAAATCAAACCCATATATCTCGATTCAGCGAGCCAGTTTGCACCGAAACTTGAATTGGGTTATGATATGAAGGAAGGCTCAGAGTTTTTAAATGGCTTAAATGAGTTTTATAAATTCACTAAGGATAGTCTTAACGAAGAATACATTGAGATTGCAAAATTTTGGGATTGTAATCCTTTCGTTACAGAGCATGTAGGTCATTTCATGAAAGGAGTAAAGAAAATTACGCCTGGTGGGCATTGGGTAAGTATTGTAAAAATTGTAAATAGAAAAAATAAGGAGAACCCATCAACGGCTTTTAAAAATTACACATTGGTCAGCACTACCATCATGGATGCTTTTATAAGTTGCTGGGATGAAAAGTTTAGATCAAATTTAATTCGACCTGAAACTTTGGTTAATACTTTTATTGATCCAGAATGGAAACCAATTCTGGTGACACCCTCTTTTCCGGAATATACGAGTGGTCATAGTGTCGTATCTGGAGCCGCTTCGACTATGTTGACTCATTTATATGGGGATTCATATGATTTTTTAGATGATACCGAAGTGGAATTTGGACTGCCTATCCGTTCTTTCCAATCCTTCAAACAAGCTGCGGCTGAAGCAGCCATAAGTCGATATTATGGCGGTATTCACTATAAAGAAGCCATATATGACGGTCTGGATCAAGGAGAGTCTATTGCGCAGTTTGTGTTGAGTAAAATTCAATAAATGAAAAAACTACTAATTCCTTTAGCCATAGTTCTATGCGCTTCATGTGGTTCAGATAATTCGACCATTTCTGATACAAACTCCAGTGGGTTTAATCTGATTTCAAATGAGATCACAGGAATACATTTTGAGAATAAATTAGTGGAATCTGAAGAACTTAACGTTGTTAATTATGAATACCTCTACAACGGAGGAGGAGTCGGCATAGGAGATTTTAATAATGATTCTTTACCTGACATCATTTTTACTGGCACCTTAGTACAAGATCAGATTTATTTAAATAAAGGGGATTTTAAATTCGAAGCTTTAAACTTAAATCTTGGCCAAGAAAACGGAATGAGTACAGGGGTATTGGTTTTTGATGCAAATTCAGATGGATGGGATGACATTTATATATGTCGTACCGGTAAAGGAAATCCAGAGGATCGTGAAAATCAATTATGGATTAATCAAAAGGATGGCAGCTTTAAAAACCTATCAGCAGATTTTGGTATAAATTCTAATCATCATAGCAACCATGCAACACTACTGGATTACGATAAAGATGGAGACCTCGATCTTTATGTTTTAAATCATCCAATCGACTTTAAGAATAGTCAAAAAATACGTGTAGAACCACTTCCTACGGGTGGATACCAACGCATTTTGGATCCTAAAACCGAATTTGATTCGGATCAATTGTTTAGAAACAATGGTGATAACACCTTTACTGACATCAGTGAAGAAAGCGGAATAAATAATTACGGCTACGGTTTAAGCGTGAGTGTTGTAGATGTTAACGAGGACTCTTATCCCGACATCTATGTGGCTAATGATTATATAGAAACTGATATTCTATATGTAAATCAACGAGATGGTACTTTTAAAAGCCAACTCTCTGAGTATTTTGATCATATTTCTGAGAATTCTATGGGTTCTGAATGGTCGGATATTAATAATGATGGTAAAGAAGATTTGATTGTTGTGGATATGATCGCTGAAGATAATTACCGTCAAAAAACATTGATATCGAGTATGACTCATGAAAGGTATCATACCTTAAAAAATTTAGGTTATGAACCTCAGCATATGAGGAATGTCGTTCAAATTAATAACGGCCATGGGGATTTTTCAGAAGTAGGTCAGTTAGTCGGGATTTCGAATACAGATTGGTCATGGGCACCCATAAATGCTGATTTCGATAATGATGGTCTTAAAGACATTTTTATTTCTAATGGCTACAGGAGAGATTTGTCAGATTGTGATTTTACACTTTATAAGTCAGACTCTATTGCTAAATCAAAAGTAAGTACTATTCAAGAGTACCTGACAAATATTCCTGAAACACCCCTTAAGAATTACATATTTAAAAATGAAGGCGATTTGACTTTCGTCAAAAATTCTGATACATGGAATTTAAACGAACTTTCATATTCGAATGGTTCAGCTATTGCAGATCTAAACTTAGATGGCCGCCTTGATCTTGTTATTAATAATGTAGATCAGAGTCCTTTTATATATAAAAATGATATTGTTAGTGGGAATGAATTTCTGAGAGTTGTCCTTAAAAACGCGGAAGGTATTGATGCCATTGGTGCATCGGCTACGCTAATAACTGAGAAAGCGACTATCCATCAATCGTGTAGACCTAATCGAGGGTATTTTAGTAATTCCGAAAGAGTCCTTCATTTTGGACTTTCGCCAGAGAACGAAATAGTAGAATTAAATATTGATTGGGGAGATGGCACAGAATCTAAATGGATTCCTACTGAACTCAATAAAACTCACATTCTAAGCAAATCAGAACTTAAAAGAACTAAAATAGAACTGAGTCCTGTCGTTGAATCCTTCTCCACTATTTTGTCAAAAAACGAAAATTCTAAATTCGAATTCCAACACTCCGAAAATGAATATGATGACCTAAGGGTTCAACACCTATTACCTCATAATATTTCAAATTTGGGTCCAACTGTATGTTGGAATGGTCGTGAAGATTCAGGATATTTTTTTGTCGGTAGTTCATTCGGTGAGTACTCCGAAGTAATAGGGCCTACTGGAGAAAGCCAATCCCTTGAGCTATCACAAAATACTGAAGATTTATGTGGATTGTTTTTAGATATTGATGGGGTTGGTGATGAGGATTTGTATGTCGTAGCAG
>JAHDBE010000328.1 GCA_020630555.1 Saprospiraceae bacterium | reverse complement strand
ATCCAACCTATCTTACTTTAATGAATTTATCAAGTACGATGATCGCAGTATAGAGGCTTCGAAATCCACGAATAATGTCTTTATGAGCCGGCTAAGCGTCGCATATTATATTAAAGATGGATGTCAATGGACTACTCATCTGGAACAAAGAAAGGATGATGTGAATGCGAGTTTTTTTGATGAGAATAGATCTAGGCAGAATTTTGCAATAAGCTCAAAATTAAGTCATCAAGCGCGAGATCTGTTTTGGACTTTGCAGAGTAGAATAGACTGGCATTCAAACAGCTACGTGAATTGGAGCGGAAAAGCGCATATTGGGTATCCTATAAATTCTGAATTGAATGTTGGTTTGACATTGGCGAAAGCCTATCAATTACCCGGTCTAAACGATTTGTATTGGCCCTTTGGAGGAAATCTTGATTTGGAGCCAGAAGACTCCTACAACTTGGAAATAAGTGCTTCTTATCGCTTGGACTTAATGGATTGGAAGTTTAGGGCCTTTAATTATGAGGTTCAAAACTGGATTCAGTGGACACCCAATAGCATTGGAATCTGGTCTCCTGTTAACATCTCTAATGTTCGATCTACTGGTTTAGAAATACGAGGAATGCTTGATTATTCTTTGGGAATAGATATGTTCTCAGAATTCAGTTTGTTATGGAATAAAACTAAAGTTAAGGCGCATCAATATCGTCCGGAACTAGTCGGAAATCAATTAATATATGCTCCGCAGTTTAAATTAACATGGAATCACGCTTTAGAATGGAAAAATCTTAGTCTGTTTTCAAATATGGTTTTTGTAGGAGATCGTTTTACCAGCTTTGATAATTCAGAATCAAGTAAAATTTCGTCTTATGTAGTTAATGATTTAAGCTTGCAATGGGAGTATAAATTATTAAATAGATATTTGTGTCGATTTACATCAAAGGTAGAAAATGTCGGAAATACGGATTATGAGGTGGTACGATTTTATGCTATGCCATTAAGGTTTTATTCTTTTGAATTTGAAATTGATTTTTGATGAATAATGTATTTAGGTTTGTTTTTTTATGTGTGGTTTGGTGCCTTGCATCTTGTTCGGATGAAGAACCTGGAAATACAGCTGCTAATTTTTTAGAGAATGGTGTGCTGGTCGTAAATCAAGGATCTTTTGGTAGTGGCACGGGTACTTTAAGTTTTATCAATAAATCAGATTACACTATAATTAGTGATGTGTACTCTAGTGCCAATTCTGGAAATGTTTTGGGAAATGTGACTCAGTCAATCTCTGAGATTGATGATCATTTTGTTGTCACTATAAATAATGGCTCAAAAGTAATTTTAATCAACAAAGAGGACTTCTCATTTGCCAGAGAAATAAATGGAATTGATCAACCACGATACTCGATTCAGCATATTCAGGATGATTTTTGGTTGACTTCATGGGGGGCTGATGGCGTTTCTGGTTCTATTAGGAAGATTGATGGGGCTTCTGGTGATGTTTTGGAAAACTTTAATGTTGGAGGTGGCCCAGAAAGGATGGCTTGGTATAATACATCCTTATATGTGACGAACTCAGGTGGGTTCTTTAGGGATTCAGTAGTGCATAAAATCACTAATAATGCTATTGAAAAGGACATTGTAGTGGGTGATAATCCCACGGATCTCATCGTCGACGGAGATAATAATTTATGGGTTTTATGTGCAGGGTATACGGATTTTGTCGATCCAGCAAATAGTACGGCTGGACGCTTGGTTAAGCTGGTTAATGATGAAGTTGTTGAGGCTTACGATCTTGATAACGGTGCTTCTCAATTAGAGATATCCTCAGATGGTCAGTCTGCATTTTATGTAGCAGGTGGAAAGGTTTGGAGCTTCAATTTAGATACTGGAAATTCTACAGAAATCTATTCTGGGTTTTTCTACTATATGGGGGTAGATAAATCTGATGGATCTATTTATTTGGCTGATGCCAAAGATTTTGTGAGTAATGGTGAAATCTTACAAATCAATGAAAATGGTGATCTTCAGAGAAGTTTTGATGCGGGCGTGATTCCAGGATACTTACATTTTATTGATTAGTCTTCGTTTAACGCATCTAATTCTGTTTTTACGGCGCGCAGTTTGTTTTGACAAAATTCGATAAGAATTCGAGCCCTTTTAATGCTAGAGGCTAATTCGTCGATGCTTATCTCGTCCTGTTGTATTTTTTGAACGATCTCTTCTAATTCTTTAGATGCCGATTGGTAATTTAAATCACTCATAATACTTTAGTCTTAATTTTTCCGTCGTTTAGTTCGATGTTTACAACGTCCTCTTTCTTTAAGTCCTTAGCGCTTGTTGTAATATCTCCGTCTTTGTAAATAATAGCAAATCCTTTTTTTAGGATATTCTTTGGATTGAGAGAATCCATCAACAACTCATAGGACTTGAGTAAGTTTTCTTTTTGAGTTAGGCTGTTGATTGCATTTTGTAACAAGTAATTTTCTTTATGTTTTAGTTCGTTAATCTGGGATTCAATTAAATCAATTGGCCTTATAGTGAGCCACTGTTTATAGCGCATTATAGTTTCAGAGGATTCAGCAACTATAGAGTTCGCTTTTTCTTTAATAGTGCGATATGAATCGATGAGATCACTCTCAAAGATTAAGTTATGCTCATGAATAAAATCAGCTACGGCTGTTGGCGTTTTCAACGAGCTGTGAGAGACTGCATCTGCAATGGTGTCGTCGATTTCATGACCAATACCCGTAAAAACCGGTATTGGCGATTCCGAAATAGCCTTTCCTATCAAATAACTATCAAACCCTGATAGGTCTAATTTTGAACCACCCCCTCGGATAATTACAAGGCACTCATAATTTGTGGAATTCTTACTAATCTGTTTTAACTGAGCGGTGACCTCTCCTTCGACATTCCTGCCTTGCAAAGCTGCAGGATAAAGGTCGATCTTATAAGCATATCCCTGTAGATTGTTAGTCAATTGTTCTTTAAAGTCTTGGTATCCTGCGGCAGTTTCAGCGGAAATGACAGCGATGTTTTGGAGA
>JAHDBE010000327.1 GCA_020630555.1 Saprospiraceae bacterium | reverse complement strand
AATTTTTGGCTACAAGTTTTCATGCGAGTGTAGAAGGACGTCAAGCCCAAACCTACAATTTTGGTATCAGATACTATAGATATTAAATAATTTTATAATGTTTAATTAATTGAATTTCATTTATATATAAAATATAAATACGAAAATTACCTTCAATTAAGTACAGAACATATTAAATAATTATTACATTTGTTTTGCCTTTATAATCAGTGGATTATGATTTAAGGCAATGAGATCCTATTTTGAAGGAAACCAAGGACCAACTAATAGATGTAGCGAGGCCACCCTAAAGACCGATAGGAAGGATGTTACAATAATCCCATGGATGGTGTTTGGTTTTCCTTTTTTAATATCCCCAAGAACATGAGCAAACTATTTTAACCAAGGGCCGTGCCCTAAAACCGATTAATAATGAGTGTACGATTTTTCTTAATCGCTCTGATCACCTTGAGTCAATCAGTCCTATTCTCACAAAGCCCGAGTATACAAGAAATAAATAAAACCTATACCGACTTAGATGAAGCGCTTTCGAAAAAAGAAAAGGTATATCATCTCAATCTATCTCATAGGGACTT
This sequence comes from Saprospiraceae bacterium, assembly GCA_020630555.1. Classification (GTDB taxonomy): domain Bacteria; phylum Bacteroidota; class Bacteroidia; order Chitinophagales; family Saprospiraceae; genus JAHDCZ01. The sequence continues at coordinate 2,472 of JAHDBE010000327.1, read as the reverse complement.
AAAATCTATTCCTGTATCTATTTTAGAATTAGTTAATCTAAAATCGCTGTATCTAACCGACAATCTATTAGATGCTATAGATTTAGATTTATCGACTCTTACTCATCTTGAGTTAATCGATTTAAGCGGAAATCTTTTTAAAGAGATTCCTGTGGCTCAACTGAGACACTGTAAGTCTCTAAAAGCATTAAACTTTAGGAGAAACAATTTAAAGGAGTTAAATTCTGATTTGAGCCAACTTATTCGTTTGAGAGCATTGGACCTAGGCGAAAACGAAATAACTCAAATTTCTAAGCTCATAAAACTCCCTGGTATTCAGTTTTTACGTCTAGATGAAAATCGTTTGAGCGAGTTTCCCGAAGCACTTGCAGACATGCGAATACTTCGAGAATTAAGTTTGGAGAATAACATGATTGAAAATTTGTCGCCAGCGATAATGTCTAAGTTTACCAAGCTTAAAAAACTTAACTTGAGTAAAAATCCATTGTCTGATTTAAATTCCCTTAAATACCTCTCGAGATTAACGCAATTAAGATTAAATGGAATTTCATTAAATAAAGAAGATCTGTATGCGGTATTTAGTCTTGCCAAATTAAAATATCTCTATTTAGAAAATGCGGATATCGATGAGATACCTTCTGCAATTTCAAATCTCAAAAAACTAGAAGAACTATATTTAGCTGGAAATCAAATAGAGAAAACACCCGATGTATTATCGCAGATGAACAAGTTGAGGTTTGTCAATCTTGAGCATAACCCCATGAATACCCTATCGGTGATCGAACTCCAAAATCAGGTCCCGAAAGCTGAAATAAAATTATAATCAAAAGCCCGTCGAAAGATGGGCTTTTGTTTTTTAATACGTTTTTTTACGTCATGAAAGCATATGTATATCTGAGTTTATTGACGATTCTTAGTTACTACACAAATGGTTGTAAAAAACAAGCAACGCAGTCTCCTCTCATGGAGAAAACCCATGAGATGTATTCATTTATGGATAGCTCGCAAGCTTCATTAGCCATCGTGGAGGACAAAATGGAAGGTTTTTTCGATCGTATTTCTGTATTAGACATGCAAATTCAATCCAGAAATAAAATTGATTGTTCGACTCGAGAGAATTGTCTATCGGACTATAAAAAATTTATTCAGTCTGATGTCGAGGATTTTAATTCAAAGGAAAAAACCTTGATGACTTCAGTAATGGATAGTGCGGTAGAGTCCATTAAAACCATTAATCCTGAATTTATAAATTTTCCGATACGCCTGGCTAAATTAAAAGGAAAACATTATGGCGATGGCGTTTACTTCACAAGAGACGATGTCATTTACATTCCAAAGAATGAGTTAAATAGAGGATCACAAGACAAGTTGTATTCTATAATGCTCCACGAAATTTATCATATTGCTTCGAGGTTTGACTCTGACTTTCGTCAAAATTGTTATGAAGCCATTGGGTTTAAAAAACTTGACAATCCGTTGTTTTTTCCAGATGTTCTTAAACATAGATTATTGACTAATCCTGATGGAGTTACTGATGCCTATGTTATCGATTTAAAAAATGACGAAATTCAGACTAGGGCAATTCCCTTGATTATATCCAATGCATCAGAATTTGACCCCAAAAGACAAAGCTTCTTTGAATATTTGAAATTTGATTTATACGAAATTCAAAAAACAGAATTAGGTTATGAAGTCTTGACAAATTCAGAAGGATTTACGAAAATTCGTCAAGATTTAATGAATGATTTTTTCTACCAGATCAAAAACAATACACAGTACATCATTCATCCTGATGAAATACTAGCGGATAACTTTATGCTTTGTGTGATGGCTAAACAGACCGAAGACTATTCAGGTTTTTCAGAAGATGGTAGAAAATTAATCGCTACGATGGAAGCCCTAATTCGCTCAGTGAATTAATATATCTTAGTATTTTTACATATGTCTAAGTCGGAAAAACCCGAAAATTTTAGCCCTTTAAAAGAGCATTTACACGAGATAATATTTGAAGCAGACACACCTGCGGGTCGACTCTTTGATATTGTTTTGTTCATATTTATTCTTGCGAGTGTGGCCGTGGTCATGCTTGAGACTGTAGGAGATTTAAACGTCAAATATTATTGGTGGTTTGTATTCCTGGAGTGGACCTTTACTTTATTCTTTACTATTGAGTATTTAATTAGAATATATGTGGTGTATAAACCTAAAAAGTACATTTTTAGCTTTTTTGGTATTATTGATTTATTGGCCATTTTACCAACCTATATAAGTTTATTTATTGGAGGCGCTCAATCTTTAGTTGTCATCAGGGCTCTACGACTACTTCGAGTATTTAGAATTTTTAAGTTGGCTAATTTCCTTTCCGAGAGTCAATTTATTATGGACAGCCTTCGTAAAAGTAGAGCGAAGATTTTTGTGTTCCTCTTTTTCATTTTTCTCATGGTATGCATTCTCGGATCGGTCATGTACCTT
>JAHDBE010000326.1 GCA_020630555.1 Saprospiraceae bacterium | reverse complement strand
GTCATAGACAGGCAGGAAATAGCCGGTAGCGAAAACACCTCCATTGACATCAAGGTTGGAACGTTGCCATCAGATACCGTCATTTCTGTTAGAGCACACATTTATCGAGGAAAAGAAGAAGGTCCAACTTTTTTATTTCTTGGAGGAGTTCATGGAGATGAAATTAATGGAGTCGAGATTGTTAGGCAATCTATTGAAACTAATTTATTTGAAAATATACAGAGAGGAACTGTTATAGCGATACCTCTACTAAATGTATTTGGTTTCATCAATTTTAGCCGGGATGTACCAGATGGAAAAGATGTTAACCGTAGCTTTCCTGGAACTTCGAGTGGTTCATTAGCCAGCCGAGTTGCACGGGCCTTAACAAAAACCGTTTTACCTCATGTGGATTATGCAGTAGATTTTCATACTGGAGGGGCTTCTAGATTTAATTTTCCCCAAATAAGATTCACCAAGAACGATAAAGACTCTCTCCAATTAGCCAAAATATTCAATGCTCCTTTAACCATTGAAAAATCTACGATTCCAAACTCATTTAGACGAATTTGTAGGGATATGAAAATACCTGCTATCGTATACGAAGCCGGCGAATCGATTCGATTAGATGGTCATTCAATCTCGAAGGGAATTGAAGGCATTCAGAATATACTAGAACATTATGGCTTTATAGATTCTAGTCTAAAGGTCAAACCAGACAAAGAAACGGTTATCATCAAGAAAACTTCGTGGATTAGAGCTTCGTTTTCAGGGATCTTTATTTGGAGTAAGAAATCTGGAAATTATGTTCGTGCTGGTGAACCATTAGGTGCTATTAAAAATCCTTACGGGACTAAAACAGCGAACGTTATTGCAAAAAAAGACGGATTTATCATCGGTCACAATAATGCTTCAGTCGTAAATCAAGGAGACGCACTCTTTCATATTGGCTATACAGATGCTTAAACAAACCTCTTACATATTACTATTTATTTTAATATGTTTTAGTTCAACTCAAGCGCAATCAACTTTACAATCAGGCATTGATCGCATATTAAACTCCACAGAACTAAAACATGCAAATGTGAGTTTGTCCGTCTTAGATATTGAGACAGGCGAAGAATTGGCTTCGCATAGACCCAACAAAAGTTTGACTCCCGCATCTTCCTTAAAAGTCCTCACAAGCCTTATTGCAATGGACATCCTGACTGAAGATTTTACCTATAAGACTAATATTAGCTACACTGGAAGCTTAGATGTCGATGGTACTCTAAAGGGAGATATAGTCATTATGGGAAGTGGCGACCCAACACTCGGCAGTACAAAATTTGGCGGCAAACCAAATTTCGAACAAGTGTTAAGCCAAATCGTTCAATCCATACAAGATGCTGGAATTACTTGCATTGATGGAAGCATTATTGCCGATGAATCTGTATTTAATGCATTTCCAATTTCACCTAGTTGGCAATGGAATGACTTAGGCAACTATTATGCAAGTGGGGCGTGGGGAATTAATGTCAACGAAAATCAATACACCATCTATTTTAAAGATCGAGCTACAGTCGGTCGACGTCCGAATATTAAATCTTATTACCCAATAATCCCAAATTTGGAATTATCCAATGAGTTAGCGGTCGATAGTGCAGGTACTGGCGATAACGCCTACATTTTCGGAGGTCCTTACGATTATACGAAAAGAATAGTTGGAACAATACCAGCTGGTACAGGTGTTTTTTCTATCAAGGGTTCTATCCCAGACCCACCATACTTTCTAGCTTGGCATGTCCAGCGAGAATTAAATAGGTTGAAAATTAAAACGGGTGACGCAGAAGTAAATTATGTTCCAGGTAAAAAGTATCCCAATGCGACTCCACTAATCACTTTTGAATCCGCACCACTTTCTGATATCGTACGTAGACTTAACTTAGAGAGTAATAATCTATATGCAGAAGCTCTGCTAAAAACTTTGGGCTTAAAAGTGCGAAGAACAGCCTCTGGACAAATGGGTATTTCAGCAGTTCGACGATACTTAAGGAAGTTAAAGGTCAATTATGATGGTTTAAATATGGAAGATGGTTCTGGTCTTTCAGCCAGAAATTTTGTTCCCAGCTTTTTACTTGCTGATTTTCTACGAAAGTACGCGCTAAAAAACGGGATAGAAGAAACCACTAAATATTTGCCACAAGGAGGAGTTTCAGGGACCATGAGATCCTTGTTCTCTAAGTCTTCCGCCAGTGGTAAGGTCTGGGCAAAAAGCGGAAGTATGAAGGATGTTATGAGTTACTCTGGAGTCGTAAAAGCGAAGTCTGGAGAATGGCGAAGTTTCTCCATTATTTTTAACGCTTATTCAGCTAAGAATAAAGTGATCCGATCCAAGATGGAAAAAATAATGAAACAAATTTATAGCGCTTCTTAAAAGATGAATTTCGACTTCAGACCAAAGGAAACTGCATCTTCTAGACCAAAACTTCGAATAAACTGAGGATTTGGTTTATGTAAAGCTTGAAATTGATAATCTAAAGTAAGTCCAAGCAAAAAGGATGAAGTTACATGGAAGTTTGTACCAAATTTGGAGTATAACTGCCAATTATTAATATCTACATCTTTAGTTCTTGTCTCTCGGATATTCGTTTGTAAAATATTAGCCCCATTATAGGTTGAAGCTCCTAATACATAATCAACTCCAAGACTGCTTTCAAAGCTAAATTTAGGATGCAACTGATATCTAACTCCTGTAAATGCTCCTACCCCATGAAAAGTATTGAATTGGTTTTGTTCAGCAGAATTGTTTGAATTAAAATCTTCTTTCTCACCGCCATCAATCATTCCAGGGTCCATCGGAGTTCTATTATTGTTTAAGTGATCAAGATTCACGACCTCATCTTTTTGGTAGGCAAAGCCATAACTTAAACCGTTAATCCAAAATGTATTTGCCGATAATTTAGTTTCGAGCCCTAAACCAGCTCGGAAAATAGAATTACTAAATCTAGCGTTTGAGGATGCTGTGACATCCATAAAGACCTGATTAAGGTTAGCTTTGAAAAAAGGAACAGCTGCCAATAATAGCTTTTGGTTTGTGTGT
>JAHDBE010000325.1 GCA_020630555.1 Saprospiraceae bacterium | reverse complement strand
GTTATGCAATCTCTTGTTAATCAATTATCTTAGACCATACTTGAATAGTTACACTCGAAGAAACTATACAACTACTTAACTTACTGAAAACAATAACATTTTTTTGTAAATCTTTCAAAACACGTATTAAATCAAATGATTTTCGAATAATTCTGTAATTTATAAACCTGGTATAATTCCTTGTAAATTAATGAGAATCAGTTAAATTTAAGGGTACTTGAATAGTTACAAATGAAATCACTCTTACAGCAAATAAGTGAATTAATAGTCAAATCAGTTTCCCAATTCACACCAAATCGAAGTAATTTAGAATCTATAATTCGATACGGTTATATTCACTCTTAAATAAGCAAAATGAAATATTTTGGATCCCTAATACTTATCTTATGCCTTTGTGCTTGCCACAGCCAGTCGGATCAAGGTTCACTTACTGAAAGTCGCTTGGAATTTGATGATTCTGAACAGCAATCCAGCAGTGATTTTGAATCAGATAGAAAAGTGATAAAAACGGCTGAAATAAGATTTCAAGTTAAAGATCTTAATTCAACTACGAATGAAATAAAGCGAATTTCAGAGAATTATTCAGGAAGTATTGCAAACATGTCGCAAGTGAATAATAACTATGAAATTAGTAATCATATTACAGTGAGGATTCCTTCTGAAAAACTCGATTCCTTTCTAGCTGAAGTCGAAAAAGAATCAATTTTCACAAACTATAAAAGAATATCTGCTCAAGATGTAACTGAGGAATTTTTAGATATTACAACTAGATTAAATACGAAAAAAGAAGTTAGAAATAGATATATTGAAATCTTAAGAGACAAAGCCAAATCAGTTGAAGATATTCTTAATGCGGAAGAGAAAATAAGAGTGATCCAAGAAGAAATAGAGTCGATCGAAGGACGAATAAAGTACATAAATAATAAAGCTGCACTAAGTACTATCAATATCAATATTTATCAGGAAGTTGAATATGTATCAAAGCCTAATGTTTATAAGAAACCTTTCATTACGAAAGTCAAAGAAGGGTTTTCAAATGGTTGGAGTCTAATTGTAAATATCGTAATTGGCTTAATTAATATTTGGCCAATAATATTGATCTTTATCATATTTTTAATCTTTAGGCGAAAAATTTATAAATTAGTAAAAAGATAAAATGCATGTAACAATGTGCAAATCGTCAATAGCGCATTCTCTTCTTGCTGGAACTTGAGTGTTTAGTCTTGAAATCGCCTCTCCTCAAAATAGTCCACAGAAAAATTTGTCCCATTTTGAGGAGAGCCGTATCTTGCTTGATACTCGGGAAATCCGACATGTGTCGCGCCACTGCGTTTGCACACGCGTTGTACGAAATCTACGAAAAAAGCCTACAACAATAGGAAGTAATTTAGCACCTCTTCAAAAAAAAAGTCATATTTTTTATTGAATTTTGACTAGTTCGGAGTCTATATTAATAGATGTGCACCCGAAGCGAAATTCCTATCAAAAAATTCCACTTATCAGATGTTTACAATCTGTACTGGGAAGGCTATATCCGGTCAAAAGAAAGAAAACTATGGCTAGAGTCAAAACATTTCGAAGCTATAAACAAAGCCAGAGTATGTGGGACAGATAAACTAGGAATCGCAATTTTATGCTGTACTGAATGCGGAGACACCACCTCAATCACCAGATCCTGCAAACATCGATTCTGTGCAAGATGCGGCAATGCTGATACTAATAAGTGGGCAAGAGCTACCCTTTCCAGGCTCATCAATGACAAGCATCATCACGTCGTCACTACCCTTCCAAAACAATTACGGTATTTAGCAAACAAAAACGACAACCTCATTTATGATCTTTTATTTAAAACAAGTGCCGAAGTTCTAAAATCATGGTTTAAGGAAAAACACAATCTCTTGCCAGGCATCGTCAGTGTATTACATACTTCCGGAAGTGATCTGAAGTTTCACCCACACATTCATATGCTTGTTTCCGGAGGAGGCAAAAACCTAGATTCGGATCAGTACAAAATGATTGAGAAAAATTATTTATGCGATCAACAATTTCTAGGTCGGCAACTAAAGATCAAATTTTGTCAAGCGCTCATCAAATTATACAAAAACGACAAAATTAAAGTCCATGCCAGTCTTGAAGAAAATAATAAATTCATTTCCTGGGTTCTAAACATTAAACAAGACCAGTGGATTGTCTCCATTCAAAAATCTCTAGAAGATGTTCAGCAAATTGTCGGATATGTTGGCAGATATACCAAAAGAGCATGCATCAGCGAATACAAGATTGAAGCTATAGAACCTAAAATCAAATTTAGATTTAATGATTATGCTAATTCCGATAGAAATGCAAAACCCATCGAAGCCATTAAAGAAATGAATCCTTTTGAATTCCTCGATGCACTCTTACAACATGTTCCCGACAAAAGATATAGAATGATTAGATATTATGGACTTTACAATTCCAAGTACCTAAACAAAATACCACAACACTTAAAACTCACAGAACAAAAAATACCTGATCAAGAAATAGATCAACTTCAGAACAAAGAATTTGAATTATACAGAATTGCTTTTATTAAAGCCGGAAAACCAGATCCTCTTTATTGCCAAACCTGTAAAAGAGACAAAGTCCTAATTGGCATCCAATACAAAGATAAATTTATTGAAGCTAATAGAAATTATGAAGACAGTTCTTGATTTTAATCAGACTGGTAAACGAAAACCATCAACAAGATTGAGCAGCTATTTCTATGCCCTAAAGCTAAATTGACATAAAACCAAACCATGATTATATAAAAAAACACCCTATGAAGATCAAATTAAAAACAAAACAATACACAAATTTTAATTTAACAATCCTCTACCCTATCTTTAATTGCAAATCGAATCGTCGCTAAGTCCTACTCTTTAAATTATAACATAATAGATCAGGTCTATAGGAATTAAAACCGACTTCGTACAACAAAGTACAAAACGACAATAGTCGCTATACGCGAACTAATGCGTTTGTACTAATCGTTACCTGCAACCAACAAAAACCAGCCGAAATGATAAATCGAAAAATATTACTT
>JAHDBE010000324.1 GCA_020630555.1 Saprospiraceae bacterium | reverse complement strand
ACTTAAGCTGAGCCCTTTGCAGTTTTCCATTTTTGATGATAAAACTGTCATAGATATTGTAAGAAAGGCACATGATCATTTCCTAAATATTAGACATACGATTTCAGATAGTTTTGAAAAATTAGAAATCGATCCTAAAGAAAGCTTTTTAGAGCCTAGTTTTTACGCGCCCTTATGGGGTCTTCAAGGAAGATTGGATTTATTTCATCTGGATAAAACTAAAAACAAAACCGACATTGTCGAGTTGAAAAGTGGCAAAGCCTATCGTCCTAATAATTATGGATTATCCAGAACACATTATGTACAGACCATTTTATACGATTTAATCATCCAAGCTGTATATAAAAGAAAAATAAAGCCGACTAATTATATTCTGTATTCTGGGGAAGCTAAAAATAATTTGCGTTATGCACCAGCGACTAAAGCTGAACAGTATAACGCCATCGCTCGACGTAACGAACTAGTCCTAATGGATTTATTATTTAGTGACTTTCGTCAAAAAAATACAGATGTACTAAGCAAACTTTTACACGTAGATGCGAAAGCAATTGGAGGATTTGTCGGAAGAGATATTTTTAAATTTCATAAGGTTCTAGCCGATTTGAGTGAGCTTGAGTTGGGTTATTTTAAGCAATTAACTCGTTTTGTTGCTCGCGAACAACAATTAGCAAAGTTGGGCGAACATGGTATCGATAATTCGAATGGACTAGCGGCACTTTGGCTAGAACCAATGCAGGAGAAAGTGGACCGTTTTAGCATTTTAAACTATCTAATCGTAACCCATCTAGAAAAATTAAATGAAGGCCTGGTCGAATTTAAATACACCGAGAAAACCTCCACACTAGCCAATTACCGCATTGGAGATATTTGCATCGTCTATCCGCATAAAGGGTCTATGGATTCCCCACTTAGAGACCAAGTTTTTAAGGCCACCATAGTGAGTTTAGGAGAATCAAAATTAATTGTCAAACTACGAAGTCAGCAGGTCCAAGCCAAAGTGTTTACCAGTAATCCACTATGGAATGTAGAGCCTGATGTTTTAGATAGCAGTTTCAATCACTTGTATAAAAACATTTTTGAATTTGCCTCCTGTCCAGAGGATAGGCGCTCCTTGATTTTAGGGAGTCGGCCCCCTGCGGATTATGAATCGAGTGATGTGACTTTGGATTATGACATGACTTTCCATCAAAAAGCCGTGCTAAGACAAATGCTCGATGCTGAGGAATATTTTTTGTTGTGGGGACCTCCGGGGACTGGAAAGACCAGTGTCATGCTTAAGAACTATGTCCATTATATTTTTAAGCATACCGAACAGAATCTATTAATTCTGGCATATACAAATAGGGCAGTGGACGAGATATGCGATGCCTTAAATTCTATCGAAGAAGGTTTTGAGAGTAATTATTTGAGGATCGGTTCTGAGTTTAGTGTTGCACCGCAACACAAGGCACGTTTACTAAATAACCAACTGGAAGATCTAGTAACGAGAAAATCCATACGTGATCTTTTGGCCTCAAAACGATTATTTGTTTCTACAGTGTCATCGGTAATAGGTAAACCAGAATTATTTGATCTTATCTCTTTTGATAATCTTGTTGTGGATGAAGCCTCGCAGATTATAGAACCGATGCTAATAGGATTATTAGGTAGATTTAAAAAGTATGTCTTAATAGGTGATCATAAACAATTGCCTGCTGTGGTGTCACAAAAAGATAAATACGTTAAGGTGAATGATTCTGAGTTACATGGTTTGGAATTAAAGAATTTAAAAAATGCTTATTTCGAGAGGATTTTCACATTGGCGAAAGCCAAAGAATGGAATCATGCCTATGCTATTCTCAGCGAACAAGGTAGGATGCACCAAGATATCCTACAGGTGGTCAATGGGCATTTTTATGAAAACGAATTAAGTTGCTTACCGAATGTGGGACGCTTGTTTCATGATATACAGCTCTATGAAAAAGGCAGTGAACTAAATCAGAGGTTATTGTATTTTTCGACGGAGACAGAATCTGGCTTTCGCCAAAAAACCAATAGTCATGAAGCCTCAAAGATTTTAGATCTATTAAAAAAAATGAAAGGAGCGCTCATTGATCAAAATGTGAGTATCGGAATTATAACGCCCTTTAGAGCGCAGATTGCTCTGATTAATAAAGTTATTGAGCCCGTAAGAACGGGGATGAACATAACTGTTGATACAGTCGAGAGATACCAAGGGGCTTCAAAAGACATTGTAGTACTTTCCTTTTGCGTCAATAGTATCTATCAATTAAATGCGATTAGTTCGACCAATAATGAGGGTCTTGATAGAAAATTAAATGTGGCTTTAACTCGAGCGAAAGAACAGATCATTTTGGTCGGAAATGAAAGGATTCTACGAGAAAGCGCAGTACATCGTAGTATAATTCAGCATTTTCAAGCGAACCAAGTCTGATTTTATGTCGTGGTTTTGAAAAAAATGCTAAAAAATCCAATGAATCGTGTTAAAAAGTTGTCAGTGCGACACTACGATTAAAGAATTATCATTTAAAACGCATCATTTCACTATTTTCAAGCGCAATTATTTTGACTAAAAAGTAAAACATCTTGTTTATGAAAAAAATTATACTAATGTGTAGTGCATTTTTCCTTGCTTTTGGATTGAATGCGCAATATTTAAGTGAAGACTTTGAAGCTGGATTCGGACAATTCACATCATTTGATAATGATGGTGATGGTCTACAATGGATTGAAACCGGAGTTGATGCTGGCGGTATTCAATTGTCGGGTGCAGTCATAAGTAACTCTTGGAATGGAACTGTTGGTCCAATTCAACCGGACAACATGTTAATTTCTTCTGCCATAGACCTTACAGGTGCATCAAATGTAGTTGTTGAGTGGATCGCGGGTAATGTCGAAACGACAAACAGCTGGTGGGAAGAATATTATGATGTAATTATTACGGATTCAGATGATCCAGCAGCGATCGCTGCAGCTACTCCTGTTTTTGGAGAAGTATTACCTAGCGGTGGTGAAATGTTTTCTCGAAGTGCTGATATTTCTGCTTATGCAGGAGGCGTTGTCTATTTG
>JAHDBE010000323.1 GCA_020630555.1 Saprospiraceae bacterium | reverse complement strand
TTTTGAAAATATTGATTAAATAGCAATCAACCTTTAGTGATATAGTTAATTTGTAAATGCTGACTAACTTATGTCATTTGTCATTATGGCTTCTACATTTTGCTATTTTTCGCCTTCTAACGTTATTCTGAAGGAAGTTTTTTATTAATCAGGAAATTTCCTAATTCTTTTAAATGTTCTTTTTACAGTCGTGTCAGAATTTAACAATTGTAATCTTATCTGATTATCTCCAAACTGAATCTTCCAAAAATCTCTTTTAAGTTCATTTCCGTACGGGATCAATTCAACCTCAGGCTTATGTCCGTGCACATTATATACCCCGTTTATCCTGCCTTTTTCTGACTCAATAACAAATCGTTTGTCCCATCTAAAGAAAATATATTCATTTGTCTCGTTTTTAGCTGACTCATCAAAATATCTTCCATCGCCTACTATCTCTTCTAAACTCCATAATCCAAGAATTCTATCACCATATGTTTCAGGAAGGTGAGAAGAACGCATTAAATTGACCTTGATGTTTTGCTCTTCTTCAGTTCTCTCCCATATCATTTCATTGTCGTTAATGGTTACTACGAAAGGCTCATTGGCGTCATCTAATCCGTTTGTGTTTTGTACAGTTAATTCATTAGTATTTGAATTTAACTTCCAGGTCCCATACGAGTGTTGATATCTACCATTGCCTGATTCATGGCTTAGGTCTGAATTAAAGCGGGTCCACCTCGAATTGGGAGTCATTTCTTCCTCCCCTACAACTACGGAATGAACAACCCATAAACCTACAATAGTTGCCTTTTTCTCACAACTGAATAGTGATACAACGAATATCAAGCATATTATTGGTATCGTTTTCATATTTCTTATTCTTGAGTTTTTTTAATGATGCTATCAATTGGACACCATTTGAAGTATTATTTTGACTAAGTTAACGGTTTTGTGGTATGCAGCGTATCCCGAAGGGTATGCTGTCATCACCACTTGTGTGTGCCCAGCAAGGGTACTACTATCGAAAGATAGTATAATTATTCCAGTGGGTGAGAGTCCCATACAGGCTAGTTGGTAATGCCTGTTAGTAAGTCGCAAGGTTGCTGTGAGAGATTGCAGGACTGAAGGAAGCGATACTACAAAATCCGGTACTGACGAACAGGAACGTCATAGAGAGGCTATTAAGAGAGGGTAAGCAAGCACATCATTGTAAAGCCCATGACCAACAAACTCTTTTTAGTAGATGGCGCAGGGATTGGATGAAGGAATATGCTCTTACTTGGATGAAAGAACGACCCCGTAGGGTCTATGTCCCAGAGGACATAGAAGTGAATGAACCGCAAAGCGGATGAAGAGAGGATAAGTGAAAATAATCTGCCCACCTGCTTTCGCAGTTCCTTCCCTTAGAGCACTGTCGTACTCAACCCTGCGGGATCGGTCAGTCAGAGCCGAGGCCATAGTACTATTGATACGAGCAGGGATTGTTAGTACCATACCCCTGAGGACTCACGACATAGATGAATGAATGAACTCGTAGAGTATCGACATGGTCGATAATGAATGAACCGTGAAACGGGTGGGAGAGGAACATTAAATCACGCCTTAATTCGATATGGAATCGATAGATAGCCATATCCTAAACTAAGAGCTACTCAGTAAAGGTGTAAAGGGCTTTGTTGATTATGGATTTTCGAACCGCCGTATACGAGACCCGTACGTACGGTGGTGTGAGAGGCGTACTCCGTTCCTTTAATTAGGGGCGGAGCCGTCTACTCGATTATAGCACGTTTTTCATATATCTTCAAAGTAATCTTTTAGTATTATAACTCTCTCAACTAATTCAATTTCTACTCCTAATTTTAATTCTTTTAAGGTTTTTGAAAGTTCGATTCCATCGATTAAGTCAATTGGTGTTGCACCGTCTCTTTTAGCTTCTTTTTTAGCATCAGGTGTAAAAGTACCAGTGGTAATTACTAATCCTTTTTCTGCTCTGCCACTCATTGCACCTCGAAAATCTCTTATAGTAGGTGAGCCTACACTACCTTGATACCTTTTGCATTGGAATACAACATGAAAAGAAATTACTCCCCCAATTTTCAAAATCCCTCTTCCATCGATTCCACCATCCCCGCTTCTTCCTTCAACAGTCACATTTGCAAATCCTAATTCCCTAAGTAATCTTTGGCAGAGTCTTTCAAACTGATCTGGCTGAATTTTCTTGATAGTATTTAAAAGTTCGTCTTGCCATTCTTCTCCTGTTTCAAGATTCTCGTTTACATCTACTATTTTATTTTCTTTTTCTTCTTTGTCAATCTCTTTGACTTTTTGATTTACTTCAACTTGGTTTACTTTATCTGTCTCAAATCCAAGCTTTGTTAATGACCATACACCTCTTTTAGAATTCTCAAGAAGTCCAAATCTTTTTAGATAGTTTCTTGTCCAGGCAAGTCTGTAAACAAATTTGGATCTATTTCCTCTATGTATTATTGACAACTCCTCGTCAGTTAAATTCATCAATTCAGCAACTTTATCTTCAATTTCAGAATTTGAACCTGAGCCTCCCAATTCTTTCATTGCATTTAGGAGAGGGTTGAACATGTCATCGTATGTATAATTAAAATCCATTTATTTACTTTGTTTTGGGTCCTTTCGTGTTTGGCTCATCATTTTCATCTTGATTTAGTTCCGGGGTGTTTATTGATGATTGAATTGCGGAAATGATTTCGGTCATTTGTTTTTTTTCAATTTGGACTATTTTATTTTGGGATTGATTATTCGCAGGTATTTGAGATATTGTATAAATATTTGCCAAAGCTGTCACCCCAGCAAAAAGAAGGGCAAGTATTGAAATACAAAAGTTTCTTTTCGTTGATTTCTTTAACATCTCATTTTGTTCACTCAATAATTTATTGTTTTCAATTATGTGTGAATAATCGTGTTAGAATGTAGTTTGTCCATTCATATTTTATTTTTTAGGGCTTATCCCACATAACTCGTTTATACCTGATCAAAACCCATGTTTTTGATCCCTTTTTCGTTTTAAGTTATAAGGAGTTAGTTATGATGATTTCTCCCTCCTCAGTGTAAAATAGGTATTTTGT
>JAHDBE010000322.1:1861-3094 GCA_020630555.1 Saprospiraceae bacterium | reverse complement strand
AGAGAAGTGCCATGTGTAAAAATTGATATTTTGGGTAAAAAGAAATGGATAGCCCTAGATTCTGGCAGCACAGCCCATTTCATCGATACTAAATATTTAGACAGCCATCAAAGCTCTTTCTTAAAAACTAATTCAGTTGTATCTGTAATTACTGCTGGAGAAAAACAAAAAGGACATCAGAAGTGGCGCTTAGATGAATTTAGCTTCGGCGATAAAAACTTCGAAAACACAGATTTCATCCCACAAGATTTGAGTGTTTTCAGAGAAGAATTAGGTGTTGAAATTATTGGAATACTTAGTCTGAGTTCCTTTGGCGAAAGCCAGATACTTATTGATTTAGAAAGAAACTTAATTAAATTCTAATTGAGCGACTGGCAAATTTCATCAATACTCCCAATTAATCCATTGTAAGAAACTGTAGCACCAGAGATCCCATCCACAGCTGGATTTTCTATCTTAAAATCACACACCGACTTTCCTTTATATCTCTTTAAATAACGCTTTGAGGTGATCTCATATCCGTAATCTGAAAAATAGTCTAGCACTCTAATGGATTGAATTTGATGATCAAGACTTACCGTGATAGCGACATCAAAATATTCAGATTCTATGTTGTCGTTTAGTTTATCATTTCCGAGGCATCCATTTAATGTGCATGCTTTGACCTCCTTTAGAAATAAGAAACCCATTTGTCCATTGGTGTTAGAAATCCGATATAACTCTCCCCCTTTATAATTATGCTTTAAGCGCTGGTAGTCCAATTCGGCCTTTTTGTCCACATTAAACGTTTTCTTTAAATCCTTTGATATTTTCTTTTCGTATTGCTTAAGCAAATCCGAATCTCCATGTGAAAATGCGCACAAGCCTATCCATACAAAAACCGAAAAAATAACTCTTAAAACCATATTCCTACTGCTGAATTTATATAAACAGAACTCTCTATCCCTTCTGATTTTATCCATTGTCCTTCTACTTTGAATACAGTCCCGGGACTAGGGAAATAATTAAAGCCTCCAGATACCGTTTGGGTAAATCCCCCTTCTTTAGACATGGCCGTATCCACAAAACCATGTCTTCCAAATATTAACCAAGATTGTTTTTCATTAATAGGCACTCCAACCTCCGTATAATATCCCATCGAATGATCATTAAGAGAAGCGGAGGTCCTTTCGTTATATGCTTCTGTACCTGACACATTAGCATAGACCAACTGTGATTTAATAGTCCAACTGG
>JAHDBE010000322.1:0-1761 GCA_020630555.1 Saprospiraceae bacterium | reverse complement strand
CTTGCTAATCCATTGACTAGGTATAATTGATATTTCAGATCATGTTCACTAAATAATCCAGTTATCCCAAAACCTAAATCTCTCCAAGTACTTGGTATGATATTACGATCCACTAAAGGTCGATCAACACCATAAAAGTTATTAGGCTCATGGGCTTCATTTATAATACCCATGGGTATCAGAATCATACCTGCCTTTAAAGAGACAGAATTATTTAATCTATGCTTTACAAAGGCTTGTTCCAGGAATATTTCATTGGCATGTTCGAGTTCCCATTCCGTAACAAACTGGGTATTACGATTAAATTGATATCCGAAAAGGGCCACGATCCTCTTTGCATCAAAAAATCCATTTTCAAAGCTTGGTGTTTTAACAGGCTGCAAGTAGTGCAACTCACCATACATACGAACATATAGGTTTCCGAGGGTACTGCTTTTGGTAAAATCGATATTCTGTGCGTCTACTTGGAAGCTTAAGAATCCTAGTAAAATCGCTAGCAAAGTGTTGAGTTTTGTATTCATCTCCTGTTTTTCGGCAGGACAAAAATACTATCCAATTTTTATTTAGACAAAATCCAAATAAAAATAATATCAAAAAAATAAGCCCGATGAAAATTCATCGGGCTTACTCTGCTTATTAAACTAAAACCACTTATGCTTTGTCGTCGACTTCTTCGAATTCTACGTCCTCTGCATTGTCTTCTGATCCAGAATCCGCGCCTGCATCTGCGGCTCCCTCTGCTCCTCCAGCATTGGCCTGAGCTTCTTGAGTCGCTTGATAAATCTCTTGACTAGCTGCCTGCCACGCTTCATTAAGTCCATTCATTGCTGGCTCGATTTCCGCTAGATCTTGCGTCTTATGCGCTTCTTTTAATTTAGCCAAAGCATCTTCGATCACTGACTTTTTATCTTCAGGGACCTTATCACCAAACTCAGATAATTGCTTCTCTGTTTGGAAGATCAATGAATCCGCTTGATTCAATTTATCCGCTTTTTCACGGGCCGCCTTATCTGCATCCGCATTGGCCTCAGCCTCAGCCTTCATTTTGGCAATCTCATCTTTTGATAGTCCTGTAGAAGCTTCAATTCTAATGTTTTGCTCTTTGCCAGTCCCTTTATCCTTGGCAGAGACATTTAGAATACCATTTGAATCCATATCAAAGCTTACCTCGATTTGTGGAACACCTCTAGGTGCCGGAGGAATACCGTCTAATATAAATCTACCGACTGGTCTGTTATCTTTTGCCATAGGCCGCTCTCCTTGGAGGATGTGGATCTCAACACTTGGTTGATTATCCGCAGCTGTCGAATACACTTTAGACTTCTTAGTTGGGATAGTCGAATTCGACTCAATGACTACATCATACACACCTCCCATCACTTCAATACCTAAAGACAGTGGAGTCACATCGAGTAATAACACATCTTGTACATCTCCACTTAATACACCCCCTTGAATTGAAGCACCTACTGCCACCACCTCATCAGGATTTACACCTTTGCTTGGTTTTTTGCCAAAAAACTCTTCGACTGCCTCTTGAATTTTAGGAATACGAGTCGATCCCCCCACAAGAATAACTTCATCGATGTCGCTCTTAGACATACCCGCATCTTTCAAGGCTTCTTGGCAAGGCTTTAAAGTACGCTGTACTAAGTCATCAGCTAATTGCTCAAACTTGGCTCTAGTTAGTTTTAAAACTAAGTGCTTAGGTACACCATCTACCGCAGTGACATATGGTAAATTGATTTCGGTTTCTGCTGA
>JAHDBE010000321.1 GCA_020630555.1 Saprospiraceae bacterium | reverse complement strand
GCGAGTATGCTGGCTTCCTCTAAAGCAAAAGCACGCGTCATAAAAATCTGACCCAGCAAACCGAAAATTCCAATGCCTACAACTGAAATCCATTCGTTTCCAATAGGCATCCGCCAATGGTGAATAAAGAAGATTGAGCCAATCATAGTCACCACCATAAAATAATTTATGATCGTGAGGAAATGTTCTCTCTGACTAAGGTATCTCACCATGACAAAAACGCCTCCAACTAATAAGGCAGAAATCAAGATTAACACAAAACTCAATACATCGATGCGTAAATCAAATCCCTTTAAAACAAACACGCCACTAAACGCAATTAAGAAACTCAGCCATTGCTTCCAATTGACCTTTTCTTTTAAAAAATACATGGCGAGCATGGCTCCAAAAATCGGACTGCAATACCTAATGGATATCGCAGAGCCCAAGGGAATCCTCTGAAGCACAATGAAAAATAAACTCAACGACACAAACCCCACTAAGGATCGAAAAAACAACATTCTTCTATGTGTACCCAGAATCGAAATTTTTCGCGAAAGCATAAAAGGAAAAATGAACACAAACGAACCAAAGGCACGTAAAAACACCACTTGCATCGGATGAAGTTCACTTAAATCCTTAGCCATTACATTCATAATCGCGAAGAAAAATGTGGCAAATAAAATGTAAACAATACCCCTAGTAATTAGTCTCTGTTCGCTCATTCTTTGCAAAGCTACGACAATCTAAAATCACAATTGTTTGACTAATGCCATCTTTCTGAATACCATTGGCGAAAGCCAAAAGAAAACGTCCATAATTACGTATTTTTGCTGCCCGAATAAAGACAACAAATACCTATGAGTAAGATCATTTATACCATTACGGATGAGGCCCCATATTTAGCAACCCATTCATTTTTACCCATTGTGGATGCTTTCACCGACCAAGCAGGAATCGATTTAGAAACACGAGACATTTCCCTTGCTGGAAGGATTCTTGCTGTTTTTCCTGACTATTTAACCGAGGATCAACGCGTATCAGATGATCTAAAATATCTAGGTGAATTGGCTAAAAAGCCCGAGGCTAACATTATAAAGCTTCCGAATATTAGTGCTTCTGTGCCACAATTAAAAGCAGCTATAAAAGAACTTCAGGACAAAGGATATGGTATTCCAGATTTTCCAGAAGAAATCAATTCAGATAAAGATAAGGAGGTACTCGCCCGCTACAATAAGGTAAAAGGAAGTGCGGTTAACCCTGTACTTAGAGAAGGAAATTCGGATCGTCGCGCCCCAGGACCAGTTAAGGCTTTCGCCAAATTAAACCCTCATCGGATGGGGGAATGGTCTGCAGATTCTAAATCTCATGTTTCTACGATGTCACACGGAGATTTTAGAAACAATGAGCAATCGAAAACTTTAGAAGCTGCGACTACCGTCAATATTATTCACACATCTGAGGATGGCACAAAGACTGTTTTAAAAAGTGATCTTCCTTTACAAGCTGGTGAAATCATCGATACAAGTTTTATGAGCAAAAGTGCATTAATCACTTTTCTTCATGAGCAAATCGCCGATGCTAAAGATCAAGGTATTTTATTTTCACTCCATATGAAAGCTACGATGATGAAGGTATCCGACCCCATCATTTTTGGTCACGCGGTAGAAGCATTTTTCAAACCCGTTTTCGATCAGTTCGGCGCTGACCTCGAAGAAGCAGGAGTAAATGTCCGAAATGGATTTGGTGACTTGATGTCAAAGTTGGGTGAATTATCTGCGGATAAAAAAGAAGCCATCGAAAATGCCATTGCTACCTGTTATGCGGATCGACCAGATCTAGCGATGGTAAATTCAGACAAAGGGATCACAAATCTGCACGTACCGAGTGATGTTATTATCGATGCGTCTATGCCTGCAATGATTCGTACATCTGGACAAATGTGGAATAAAGAAGGAAACCAACAAGATACTAAGGCGGTAATTCCTGATAGTAGTTATGCTGGGATTTATCAAGTGGTGATTGATTTCTGTAAAGAGAATGGTGCTTTTGATCCGACAACCATGGGGACAATTCCTAACGTAGGATTGATGGCGCAAAAAGCAGAGGAGTATGGTTCGCATGACAAGACCTTTGAGATCTCTGCAAACGGCACCGTAACCGTAGAAGATACTGACGGAAATATTTTGACGAGTCATCAAGTAGAAAAAGGAGACATCTGGAGAATGTGTCAAGTGAAAGATGCCCCTGTACAAGATTGGGTAAAACTTGCCGTAAATAGAGCACGCTCCACAAATACTCCAATCGTTTTTTGGTTGGACGAAAACAGGGCACACGACTCTGAGCTGATTAAAAAAGTAAATGCATATTTACCTAATCACAATACGGAAGGATTAGAAATCAAAATCCTTTCTCCAATGGATGCGACTTTATATTCCATCCAACGTATGAAAGATAGTAAAGACACCATCAGTGTCACGGGTAATGTGTTAAGAGATTATAATACTGACCTCTTCCCTATTCTCGAATTAGGTACGAGTGCTAAGATGTTGTCCATCGTCCCATTAATGAATGGCGGTGGGTTATTTGAAACAGGTGCCGGTGGCTCCGCTCCAAAGCACATCCAACAATTACTTTCAGAAAACCATTTACGATGGGATTCTTTAGGTGAGTTTTTAGCTTTGGCCGTTTCTTTAGATCATCTGGGTACTAAGTATGATAATAAGAAAGCCATCATTATGGGCGAGGCTTTAGACAAAGCGACGGAAGCGTACTTACAAAACAATAAAGCCCCTTCTCGAAAAGTAAACGAACATGATAATCGTGGTTCGCATTACTATGTAGCCATGTATTGGGCCGATGCGATTGCCAATCAAACGGAGGATTCAGATTTAGCTTCGGCTTTCGCCAATGTGGCACAGGCTTTAAAAGAAAATGAAGCACAAATCAATGAGGAATTGATTTCTGTCCAAGGAAACGAAGTAGATATTAATGGTTATTATTTTTCAGATCGAGACAAGACTTACGCGATCATGCGGCCAAGTCCCACACTGAATAATATCATTGAAGGATTAAGAAAATAATTTGTGAAGGCCCGTTTTAGACGGGCCTTTCTTATTTTA
>JAHDBE010000033.1:5259-19270 GCA_020630555.1 Saprospiraceae bacterium | reverse complement strand
AACCAATAATTACAAGGACTACAAGAACATGCTCCTTGATTTTGGGCAATTTCATTTTCGTGATGTGGAAACTTAAGGTCATTTCCACCACCATGAATATCAAAGGTTTTTCCTAAATATTTGGTACTCATGGCAGAACACTCCAAGTGCCATCCAGGAAACCCTAAGCTCCATGGTGAATTCCATTTCATAATATGCTCTGGAGCTGCTTTCATCCAAATGGCAAAATCGGACGGATGATTTTTCTCGTCTTGATTTTTTAAATCATCTCTAGACTCAGCTTTTAAATCATCTAAAACGCGTCCAGACAATTGACCATATTTTCCTGTCGCTTCCGCGAATTTTATCGTGTCAAAATAAACCGAACCATTTTTTTCATACGCAAATCCATTGTCAATAATTTGTTGGACCATTTCGATCTGCTCAATGATATGTTGCGTAGCTCGCGGCTCAATACTTGGTCTAAGTGTATTAAACGTATCCATCATATCATGGAAACCATTTGTATATTTCTGGACAATCTCCATGGGTTCGAGCTTTTCCAATTTGGCTCCTTTAGAGATTTTGTCCTCACCACTGTCTGTCAAGTGGCCCACATCTGTGATGTTTCGTACGTATCGAACTTTATACCCAAGTTTCATTAAAAACCGGTAAATCAAATCGAAACTCATGAATGTTCGACAATTTCCTAAATGGACATCATTATATACGGTTGGACCACAAACATACATCCCCACAAATCCGGGTTCGATCGGGTTAAACTCCTCTTTCTGACGTGTGATACTGTTGTAAACCTGTAATTTTCTTTGCATCACGCAAAAATACGAACTTATCAGTCCTCCTGCTTCTTTGCTAAGCTTAAAGTGGCGACAATCGGGAAATGATCCGAATGCCTTTTTCGTATCACCTTATGTGACTTAAAGTCAAAGCTGTTATCTGCAAAGATGTAGTCGATTCTCAAAAAAGGAATGCGTCCCGCGTAGGTATTTCCGACACCACTTCCCTTCTGACAAAAACTGTCTTTAAGCTCTTTGTTAATAAACTGATATATAAATGACTGAGGAGTATCATTTAAATCTCCAAGCAATAAAATCGGATATGGACTCGAATCCATATGTTTTCTAACTTGTTTTATCTTTTTAGATCTTTTTTGATTATACTTCTTATAGCTCGACAAAATACCTCGAATACTATTCCAGGTCTTTGATTCTTGTAAGTTAGCGTCCGTCATCACATGTTCCGCTTCCTCTGTTATTTTATTTGATTGTAAATGAACATTGTAAACGCGTACGGTATCAAAACGAACAACTATATCGGCCCAAATACATCCATTGGTTACTGTATTAAAATCAACAATGCCCTTATCCACAATTTTATGCTTGGAATAAATTGTTGGACTACTAACCTTTTCCTTGTGTTTATACCATTTGCTGAAATGTAAGTCTAAAATATCATTCGCATATCCTGCCACTTCTTGAAATCCAACGATATCCGTGTCATCAAAATCTTTTAAAAACGAACGAAGGGCTTTTTTCTTCGCTTTCCTTTTCGTTTTGTCTCTGGAGTACGCGGAACTCGCATTTTTAATGTTAAAACTGACCACTTTGAAATCTTGAGAGTCCAGACCTGTTTCTTCAGTATTAAAACTGATAAACGTGCTTATGTGACTAAATCCTAATAAAATCGCAAAAGCAGAGATTAAGGCCCATTTCGGTTTCGTCAACAACCAAGCAATGATGAAAAAACAATTGATTAAAAATAAAACAGGATAGAACACCCCCGGTATGGCAAAAAGCCAAATTTTCTCACTATCCAAAACACCAGACACATACGAAAAGACTAACATCAGTGCGCAGACAATATTTAACCAAAATGCAGTTTTACTTAAATATTTCACTCACTCTTTTTGCTCGCGTCATCTAATATTTTTCGTTCCTCTTCAGACAAGGATTGAATGCCGTCTTTATTTATCTTATCTAAAATTTGATCAATACTTGTATCCGTTTTTTCACCTGTTGTTCTTCCAATAGGTATGACTTTGGCTTTCACCTTTTTAGGTCGTGATGATGCTTTTTCTATTTTAAACAACTGGCCCAGATCTCTACCATTATATAAGAGATAGATATACAAGAATCCCATAAAAGCCCCTCCGATATGACCTATTCTGCCACCTGTATTTTGAAGGTTTGCAATACCAATAAAATCAAAAAGCAAGACAACAAGGACGACATACTTTAGTCGAACGGGGCCGATCAAAATAAGATGTATGACATAATCTGGCGCGATCATTCCTGCGGCAACCACAATTGCCATAACACCTGCTGACGCCCCATGCGCGTATCCAGAAAATTGTGGGGCCACATTGGTGAAAACCAAAAAGAAGATCATCCCTGCTAGAAAACCTAGAGTGTATATAGGTAATACTTTATCATCCCCCGCCATATCGCCTAGTATGCGACCAAACCAGTACAACATTAACAGGTTTATCAACAAGTGAAATAATCCCAAATGAAAAAAAGCATGAGTTACAAAAACCCAAGGATGTTTTAAGTTATACCACATGTCCGAATGGACAGACATGGCTTCTACAAAACTCTGAAACATCTGGGCATGCTCAGGACCCGTAAAAAGCGTAAAAATTTTAACCAAATAAATAGCAAGAAAAGCAATGACATTTGCCAGCAACAATTTGCTAACCATGTTGCCTGAAGTAAATACCGATTTTATGTCGTCAAAAATGGATTGCATTGCACTATTAACGCAAACGTAATTTATTCCAATATACTATAAACAAAAATCCTGCTACAGCACCGCCGACATGAGCAAAATGTCCGATCCCTTGCTGGAAACCTCCTATCCCCGAGATTAAACCTATAACCACAAGACCTAAAGCCATGTATTTTGCCTTGATCGGTATCGGTGGAATGAGCAACATTAATTTCATATTTGGGAACATGGCAGCAAACGCCGCTAAAATTCCATATACACCACCGGAGGCCCCGAGGGACGTTCCGCTTGTAATAAAGTTTAATTCTGCCATGACAGGGTTTACAAAATTCTTGCCCTGAAGTAAAGCCTCTCTTCCTTCCCGCAATACAGTATTTATATCTTCTGTGCTTAATCGATCGAGATACGTACTGTAGAGATAATAATCCACCCCTGTGCTGGCAATTACGGCAAAAATAGCTGACCCTAAATACAAAATAAGAAACCGTTTAGCCCCTAATGCCTGTTCTACAAAGGGCCCTAAAAAATATAAACTCAACATGTTAAATGCTAGATGCTGAATATCCGCATGCATAAAAACACTTGTAATTATCTGAAATGGCCTGAAGCCTTCGGCTAAAGGAAAATGCCTTGAAAAAAGCTCTTTTAAATCAAAAGGCAACAAAGCCGTTGCCATAAAAAAAAGCACATTTATGATTATTAAGTGCTTAACTGTATCCGTCAGATTTCTCATACTCCTTTAACCTGAAAACTGCTTAGCTAGTTCATCTAAATCAAACTGGATATAACATTTACGACCACTCGGACTTACATGAGGAATGTCACAAGCAAATAATTCATCTATTATATTCGTCATTTCCTCATCGCTTAATCCTTTTTTTGTACGATTACTGGCTGATTTGGACATGGATCTTGCCACACTCTCCTCTATCCCTATTTGTAATTCTTGGTGCGCATTGTATTGTTCGAGTAATTCTTCAATGAGGACTTTTAAATCCGTACTTGGCTCGATACCCGCAGGAATGCCATGTATGATTATCGAATTATTACCAAAGTCTTCGATTTCAAATCCAAGGCAGTTGATAGACTCCATAATTTCGGTTAAAATCGTCTTTTGCGATGCTCCTAATTCAATTGTTTTGGGGAAAAGCTGCTTTTGTGTCAAGGGCTCCTTATAGGTCATTGCCTTAAGGTAACTCTCATAAAGAATACGCTCGTTAGCTGCCTTGTAATCAATTAATAGAAATCCAGATTTTATCTGATGAACTACATATTTGTTGTGAATCTGAAATGGCTTTTTTCGAACCATTTTACTTTGAACATCCTCTTCCTCTAAGGAAAAGAAGGTCCCTTCAACGGCAACTGGTTCCTCTGACTTCTCCGTTTTTAGTATGGAATAAATCTCGTCCCAATTTTCAACATTGCCTTTAGCTTGTTGTCTAGAACTTGAAGAAAATCCACTAGATCCTTTACTTGCCGATTGCATACGTTCGATGACTTTAGGCGAATCAAAATCCAATGTAGGTGATAAGGTATACTTTCCTAGAGCATGTCGCGCCGCAACTCGGACATAGTTGTAGATTAATCGTTCGTCCGAAAACTTAATTTCCGTCTTGGTCGGATGAACATTAATATCGATTTGATTAGGGTCTATATCTATATTTAGCACATACAATGGATGATATTCTTTAGTTATCATCTCTTCATAGGCTGTTCGGATGGCATGATTTAAATAGTGGCTCCGAATAAAACGGTTGTTGACAAATATATACTGATCTCCCTTTGTCTTTTTTGCCGCTTCAGGCTTTCCAATAAAGCCTTGGATTTTAATAAGGTCCATATCTTCTTCGACGGGGACTATTTTCTCGTTGGTGTTCTTGCCAAAAACATTGACTATTCGCTGTCTTAGGTTTGAAGCTGGCAAATGATATACCTCATTATCGTTGTGATGTAATGTGAAATACACATTAGGATGACCGAGGACCACTCTATGAAATTCCTCCATCAGATGCTTTAATTCAACTGGATCTGATTTTAAAAATTTTCTCCTTGCCGGAATGTTAAAGAATAGGTTTTTGACAGAAATTTGAGTCCCTGGATTGACGGAAATTGGTTCTTGTTTTTCCAATTTCGAAGCTTTCATTATCATTCTAACTCCAAGTTCAAAGTCTCGATGCCGTGTCAATAATTCAACATGCGCGATCGCCGCAATCGAGGCCATCGCCTCTCCTCTGAATCCCATAGTTTTTATGGAAAATAAATCTTGGGCAGTTCTGATTTTTGAGGTCGCATGACGTTCAAAACACATTCTAGCATCCGTATCGCTCATTCCCACACCATCATCAATCACTTGAATTAATGTCTTACCAGCATCCTTCAAAACAACCTTGATTTGTGTCGCACCAGCGTCAATGGAGTTTTCCATTAATTCTTTTAACACAGAAGCTGGTCGCTGAATGACCTCTCCTGCCGCAATTTGATTGGCAATACTATCAGGTAAAAGCTGTATAATGTCTGACATAGGTTATTGGGAGATGCGTTCAATAAAACGCAAAATTGTATCCGATTTTAAAATCATGTACGTCGTAACAAATAAAATAAACATTATTGAGATCAGACGAATATTATAGCGATTCGTATGTTTTTTTCGGTAAGATTCATCTGTGCGTGATCTGTACCGAAGCCCGCTTTTTATCCGTTCCTTCGCTAATTCGCTTTGATCTAGGTCCGGATTATCCTTTTCATGCATTTTAAGTCTATTCTCCAATTCTTCCTTAGCAGGATCATAAAATCGTGGGATATACTTAAATTTTTGATGCTTTGGGGTTTTATTAAATCTCAAAAACGACATATGTCAAAGTTAGTCAATTTGGACTTTTCTTTTTTGACGAAAGTCAAATCATCAATCTTTTTTGGATTACATTTGTTATTTGATAGAACCTCGGAAATAAGAAGATATGAGTGATGCAATTAAGCACGAATGTGGTTTGGCCATGATTCGTCTGCTTAAACCTCTAAATTATTACAAAGAGAAGTATGGTACGCCACTATATGGTTTGTACAAACTACAACTCCTGCTTCAAAAACAACGTAACCGAGGTCAAGACGGAGCGGGGATCGCAACGATAAAGTTAGATTGTCCACCGGGTACTCGTTACATCAGCCGAAAACGTACAAATAGTCCGCAATACCTTAAAGATCTTTTTGATCAAGTCTATACACATTTTCAAGACGTTTCTGCAGACCAACTTCAAGATGCCGATTGGCTTAAAGCCAATAAACCCTACACAGGTGAATTATTAATGGGGCATTTACGATATGGGACGCATGGATTAAACACGATCGAGACTTGCCATCCTTTTTTAAGACTTAATAATTGGATAAGTAGAAACCTCGTTGTTGCTGGTAATTTTAACCTGACTAATGTGGATGAGTTGTTTGACGAGTTGGTCGAACTTGGTCAGTATCCTAAAGAAAGATCAGATACCGTTACTGTCATGGAAAAGATTGGACATTTTTTAGACGATGAAGTCCAACGCTTATTTAACTGGTTTAACCCAGAAGGATATTCTCATCAAGAAGTCAATGCGCTTATTGCTGAGCATCTTGATGTGAAACGTGTACTTCAGCGAGCCAGTCGAAAATTTGATGGAGGATACGCCATGGCCGGGTTTATCGGACATGGAGACGCTTTTGTTTTAAGAGATCCAAATGGGATTCGGCCTGCTTTTTATTATCAGGATGACGAAGTGGTCGTTATGACATCAGAAAGACCCGCTATTCAAACAGCATTTGATGTTAAATGGGATACCATTAAAGAAATCGAACCAGGACATGCCCTCATCATAAAGAAAAATGGTCAGGTCGAAGAAGTGCCTTGTAAGGACCAACAAGAACGTAAAGCGTGCTCTTTTGAGCGTATTTACTTTTCTCGGGGAACCGATAGAGATATTTATTTAGAGCGTAAAAAACTGGGAAGTTTACTGGCAAAAAGAGTATTAGAAGAGGTCAATTATGATTTTGACAATACTCTCTTTTCTTTCATCCCGAATACAGCCGAAGTCGCCTTTTATGGTCTTGTCGAAGGCGTGAATGACGAACTAAATCGCTATAAAAAAGAACAAATTATGTCTTCTAATGGCTCTCTGACAGAGGAGGCTTTAGATAGAATCATTAAAATGAAACCGCGCGTCGAAAAACTGGCGGTTAAGGACGCTAAAATGCGCACATTCATAGCGGATGATACCGTTAGAGGTGGTTTGGTTTCTCATGTATATGATGTGACCTATGGCATTGTAAAAAATGAAATTGACACTCTTGTCCTACTTGATGATTCGATTGTAAGAGGGACCACCTTGCGAGATAGCATCATACAGAGTTTATCTCGGCTTAAGCCAAAGAAAATAATTATTGTTAGCTCTGCACCTCAGATACGATATCCGGATTGCTACGGAATAGATATGTCTAAGATGAAACGTTTTGTGGCTTTTAAAGCACTTGTCTCTTTACTAGAGAAAAATAATAAAGAGCATATGCTAGAGGAGGTTTACGAAAAATGTAAAGCGCAACAAGGAAAACCAGACGAAGAAATCATCAATTATGTAAAAGACCTATACGCTGAATTTAGCTACGAAGAAATTTCGGATGAGATCAGCGCAATAGTGACACCGCCGAATACTAAACCTGAAATTAAAGTCATTTATCAAACCATCGAGGGCTTACATGAGGCTTGCCCCAATAACAATGGAGACTGGTATTTTTCAGGAGACTACCCGACACCAGGAGGCCATCGTGTTATAAACACCTCTTTTATAAACTACATGGAGAAGAATGATGTGAGGGCGTATTAAGTAAACCCTGGTATTCCATTTATTTCCAAGGTCCGTTTTGAGTTATGTTGTGGATGGTTTCGTTTGGCCCAATCCGGTACAATCCACCTGCACCACCCATCCATATGTTTCCTTTTTTATCTTCTGTCATCGCCATGATTGAAATTGGGACATCGTAATTTTTAAACTCTTTTCCATCGTAACGATAGACCCCATTTTCTACTGTTCCTATCCAAATGTTATTCTGACTGTCTTTAAAAACTTCATAACAATCACTATTGGTTAATCCATCGATTAAAGGAAAATACACAGGACCCTTTGAAGTCATTTTCACAATCCCTCCTTGACCACCACTTTGGTTTGAATCTATAATATCTCTTTCAGCAACACGAGTACTAAACCAAATATTTCCTGTAGTGTCAAATTCGATATCGATAATATTATTAGAGTAAAGACCATCTCTTTTTAGCACATGAGTTAGTTCTTTACCATCCCAATAACACGCCCCATACCCATCTCTTCCAAACCAAATTCGCCCTTGAGAATCCTCTTTTATGTCCGTGACCCAGTCTTTAGTATCTGGGTTTATTAGAGTATTAACTTCGGGATAAGGTAGATTGAATTCTGAAAATTGTCCCTCTTTAAATCGACACACCCCACCCCATGTTCCGATCCAAAAATTTTCTTTCGAATCTAAAAAGAGTTGACTGACTGAGTTACTGCATAACCCTTTTTCTAATGAGTAATTAATAATGGTATCACCATCATATTTAGACAAACCGTCTCCCGTACCAAACCAAATATTTCCAAGTCGATCCTCTACTGTAGCTACTACACGATTTGAAGTTAAACCATTCGCTCTTGTCAAATAATTCAATTCTTCTCCTTCAAACTTTGCTACCCCAAAATCAATGGTACCAAACCATAAATTTCCTTTAGAGTCCTGAAAAATATGGGTCACATAATTTGCTATTTGGCGGGCGCTATTTTCTTTCTGTGATTGACAAGAAACAGCTATGATTGCAAAGAGTACGAAATAAAAGGATTTCATCTTACAATTACTTTTTGAATAACAACTTGTTATATATTATGAAAAGTTTTAATTTTACTTATTAAACTAAGGTAAAAGTAAAACTCATGGGACGTATTCTAAAAATTGTAATCTACGCGATTATCCTTGTTTTCTTGTATTTCTGGGTGATGACTATTGCTAAATCATGTGGTAGCGACGACCCTGTAGGTGATGTTGTCGAGCAAGCAGAAAGTGTTGTAGACGGTGTGGGTGATGTTATCGATGATACCACAGATGAGTTTTTCGAGGATGAAGATGACGAAAGTGATACTGATGAAGTTGCCTCTGAAGACGAGGATGTTGTGGACGACTTTGAAGAGGATTTTGATCAAGGTGACGAAATTAACTATGACGAACTAGACGAACAATTAGAGGATGATTTTGACGCGCCGGTAGAACAACCTGTCAAAGAATCGAAGCCAGCGCCTGTTCGAAAAACGACTTCTACTTCCTCTGGGTCTGGTACATATATGGTTGTCGCGGGAAGCTATCTCGTGTATTCGAACGCCGAATCCATGAGAGATCGATTAAAACGAGCTGGTTATAATGCGGAGATTGTACAATTTGACGGCTCTCAATATAACACAGTCATTGCCGGAAGATATAGTAGTCGCAGCAGTGCACAATCAGATGCGTCTAGTTTATCTGGATTAGGCATTGACAATTACGTACATCGAAGACAAAATTAAGCGCGCTTTGGGGTGCGCTTAAGCACCTCCAAGGTATATTTCCAAAATTTCTGGACACTACTAATTTGGACACACTCGTCTGGAGAATGCGCGCCTCGTATATTCGGACCAAAAGAAATCATATCCATGTCCGGATAATTTGTACCAATGATTCCACACTCTAATCCCGCGTGACATGCATTCACATGAGGTTTTTCGTTAAACATTTCCTCATATACAGTGCTCATCGTTTTAATAATTGGAGCCGAAGGCTTTGGCGTCCAGCCAGGATAAGAGCCACTCGTTGTCACTTCCGCTCCCGCAAGTCTGAACGTACTCTCAATGGCTTGTGCTAAATCGTCCTTTTCTGAATCGACCGAACTACGAGTCAAACACAATATTTCATAAGCGCCATCTTTCACTAAGACTCTCGCCAGATTATTAGAGGTCTGTACCAAATGTTCGATATCAGGACTCATTCTATAAATGCCATTTGGACAGGCGTAAATACTTCGAATCATTTGTTTTTGAAAAAGAGGATGCACTACTTTCACGTTTTCATCAAATGATTCTATTTCAAATTCTATCTCCGGGTCCGTTGTCGAATGTTCTTTTCGTAAAAGATCAAACTCAACTTGTAATAATTTTATGAGATTTTCTTTTTGGCTTTCGCCAATGTAGAACTGCGCGCTGGACTCTCGAGGAATCGCATTTCTAAGTCCTCCCCCATCGACACTCACTAAGCGCAAATCCAATTCGCGATCAATCCTGAAAAGTAATCGATTCATGATTTTATTCGCATTCCCTCGACCCAAGTGAATATCCATCCCCGAGTGTCCACCTTTTAATCCTTTAACCATTAATTTGAAGCCAGCATAATCTCCTTGAAGTTCCATTTGCTCATACCCTCCATTAGCCGTAATATCCACTCCTCCCGCACAACCAATCGTCAATTCACGATCGTCTTCGGTATCAAGATTTAATAATATCGTACCACTCAACATGCCTCCTTTTAATTCTAAGGCTCCTGTCATTCCCGTTTCTTCGTCAATCGTAAATAAGGCCTCAATGGCAGGGTGAGCAATATCCGTAGATGACAGAATCGCCATTATCGTAGCAACTCCTATTCCATTATCAGCACCTAAGGTTGTACCATCCGCTCTTACCCAATCATTCTCAACCAACATCCGAATTCCCTCTCTACTAAAATCAAAAACTGTGTCTTCATTCTTTTGATGAACCATATCCAAGTGACTCTGCATAACTAAGGTTTGGCAACTTTCCATACCTTCCGTAGCTGGTTTCTTGATTATTACATTGCCTATGTGATCTTTTATTGTTTCTAGTCCTAGGCTTTCGCCAAAGTTCATCATGAATTCAATGACTTCTTCTTCTTTTTTTGACGCCCGAGGCACAGCGTTTAAGTCTGCAAAATGATTCCATAAAGAATTGGGCTCTAGGGTACGAAGGTCTGTAGACATGGTTCAAAATTTTGACGAAAATATAGAAATTTCACTTCTTGTGATGGCGATATCTCGTCAAATATTTGGCGAACATGTCGACATGGTGTATTTTTGTTATATGATAAGTGAAAATCTCAAGTACCTAAGAAAACGCGATAAAATATCCCAACAAGATTTATCTGATAAACTTGATATTCCCAGAACGACTCTCGGGGATTATGAAAGAGGAAAAACCGAACCAAGTATAAATACCATTATTAATCTCGCCCAGATTTTTAATGTGAAAATCGATGCCCTTCTTAAAGAAGATCTTTCTCATATGGATTTAGAAGTCATTAGAAACAAAGAGCTTCGTGTTCTTGCCATATCTGTAGATCAAGACAACAACGGAAACATCGAACTCGTCGATACCAAAGCACAGGCAGGATATTTACAAAGTTTCAGTGATCCTGAATATATACGTGAACTTCCAAAGATTCACTTTCCGGATATACCTGAAGGCACATATCGTGGTTTTAAAATTGCAGGAGACAGCATGCTTCCTGTCGAACCAGGAAGTGTTGTTATTTGCTCCTACGTGGAATCTTTAGATTATCTCAAAGAAGGCAGGACATACATTATCGTATCCCAAGACGAGGGTCTCGTCTATAAACGTGTCCAAAAATTAGGAAATCGGTTAATCTTACATTCAGACAATGCGCTTTATCCTCCCTATGAAATACCATTTCAAGAAGTTGCCGAAGCTTGGGAATTTTATGCGCTTTTAAGTTTTAATGACAGCCAATCCAGCGCCGACAATCAAGTCGATGCTAAATTGGATGCCATTCAACGAAAATTGAATCAATTAGATTCTCAAATTCAAACTATGGGCAAGGCTTAAAATAATCTTTTAAGCCGCTTAGATTTTTTACCCATGATATCCAACTCTATTTTAGAGTTCTTAGTTAATGCCGCGCCAGTGTTTTCTTCATAGAGCATTTTGTATTTGCTCCATATGTTTTTCGGTTGTTTGTCACCATTAATTTTTAAGTGCTTTCCGGATAGCTCAACCTTATTTGCCTTTCCAATTTCTAAAAGTCCATCGCGATTTAATTCGCGTCCTATCTTGTCACTTAATTTATTTCCACCTAATTCGAAGGGTTGTACATGTTCAAATTCTCCATCTGGTAAAACATGCAAAAAATCATTCTGATGAAAACCTTCCAACATATCTCTTAAGTGTTCCTCTTCTAATTGAGGCATGCTGTGAAGTCTCTCACTTAATTCCTCCCAGTGTTTAGACATTTCTTCTTCATTAAAATGCTGGTCAAACTTGAAGCCACGCATAAGCGTATCAAAGTCAAAATTGAAGCTTTCGAAATGATTACCCTCTGGAAAAGCAAAGACGTCAAAATCTTGAAACCGAGGCATTCCTCTTGCAATCATGGAATCCAAATCTCCGTCATCAAACCACAATTCGATACTATCGGCAAAAATCGCCATAGGGTGATCGCCATCTAAATTAAAATGTCTCATGTGGCCACCATGCGGTTTCATTTCTTCTATTTTAGTTATGTGCTTATCATACTCCGATGGAGGTACTTCCCTTCCATCAATTATGAATTTTTTGACTTCTCCGTTTTCCATTTTTAATACAAAGCTCTCTTCTCCATCATCTTCTGAGATAGTCACGCTTTGTCTTTTAGACGTTGGAAACGTATCTACAATGGGTACATTTAATTTTGCTGGTTCACGGTCAAAACTTAAAGGGGTTAGGGTGTTTTCAATGCGCGTAATTTCGTCCGATATCCGATCATTTACGAGGTTGTTACCATTTAATGAAATCGTAAATATCATGGCAAAGACGAAAAGAGTGGCTATGACTTTTTCTTTCATTTGTGAAATGTTATAAGGTTGATTTAATATGCGTTTAACGCGGTACAATAGGTTCTTTTTCTGACTTGCCATACCAAGGGCAAGGTTAGGTACGTTCGATTTTCCGAGTTGTTCTAGCTTAAGTAACACTTTAGCATATTCTAAGGAATTTCCAAAATGCTTAATGGCAAGATCATCGCAACAATGTTCTCTTTCGTATCTAATATTCGAAGCAATCCACCATGCGCCTGGATGATAAAAAAGTAATACTTCCGAAAGTGATACAAATAGGTTAACTAGAAAATCGTGTCTAAGAACATGAGCAAGCTCATGAAACAAAATGGCTTCTACTTCATGTTCCTCTAAACAATTTACAAGTCCCACAGGGACCATGATAAGTGGTTTTAAATAGCCTATGATCATGGGCGAACTTACCTTCTCCGATTCATACACCGGTATTGATTTATTAACTCCTAGTTGTTTAGTTAGCTTGTTTACGAGATAACTCAGTTTTTCATTTTTCTGATGAATCCCGAGAACAAATTGTTGCAAGTAAGCATAACCGCCCAAAAGTCGGATTGAAAACAGTACGACACCAAATAACCAAATCTGAGTAATCAAATTTGTGTGTGCATCAAAGTAAGCCTGTATTTGCGCAATCAAATTCCAATTAGATTCTGAAATAGAGCCTTGATCAATAACTACCGTTTTCAATGTCTCGCCTACGCTCAATCCTTCTGAGCTACCAGAGAATAAAATCAAGAAGGTGGTTATAAATGTTAGGACAGCAATTCCCATTGTAGAAACTGATAAAACATATCTTCTTCGTGCCGATTTAAAAAGAGCCGTGTTAGACAAAAATGACATGATTAACGCCAACACTGATAATTGCCACAGGGAGTGCACAACAGTCCACCCCAAAGCAGTAACAAGCTCGGTACCTAACCATTGATTTATCATGACGTTTTATTTTGTTTTTCTAATTCTTCAATTAAACTCTTAATCTCTTGAAGTTCTTCAGCTGTGGCATTATGATTACCAAGTGCCTGCATAACTAAGTGGCTGGCAGATCCCTTAAATGTGGCATTAATAAAGTTTTGCAACAAACTACCCTTGGTTTCACCTTCAGTGACATTTGCACTATAAATATGAGTTCGCTTAGAGGTATCTCTTACCGTTAAGCCTTTGTCGTTCATGATTTGCATCAGCTTAAGGGTCGTCGTATACCCCTGCTCTTTTACCTCATTTAATTTTTCATTGACGAATCGGACTGAAGAAGCGCCATTATCCCACAAAACTTGAAGGATTTCCAATTCGGATTCGGTAGGTTTATTAGCTTTAAAACTCATATGAACTTTTTATATACGAACTATTTCGTACATAAAAATAACTCTGGGC
>JAHDBE010000033.1:0-5159 GCA_020630555.1 Saprospiraceae bacterium | reverse complement strand
GCCACATTATAATACCGACAATCTGTCACCATGTTATTTCGAATCATCAGTATTTCATCCGCACCCTGTCTCTGTAAAAACAACGCATTGATCGCATCCCTATTCTCAAACTTATGATCATAACTAATATCATCAGCCAGTATACGTTTAATAGAGTTTATCTCACGAATCTCGTATGACGTGTAGCTTAGTTCAATTATCCTGTCCGTATAAACAGCTCGGCATTTAACTCGTCCTTTTTTAAGGTGCTTCGGAACATGAATCGCAGACCCAAAATCAATGTCACTTTCTTTTTGATAATACTTTTGAATGGCTCGGGATGCGCGCGCATTATGAAGAGTTACATTTTTAGTCTCGCCATCCTGAATAAGGATACTCTCAATAAATCGGAACATAGATTTTATTTAAAAGCTCATGATACTCAATTTCTGCATCGCTTTGAAAAGTAATCCCTCCTCCACTTCTGTAATAATAGTCATCATCTCTCTTCTCAATTAAACGAATCATCACACCAGAATCCAAATTTTTTCCATCGAAAACACCAGCAATTCCAGTGTAGTATCCGCGATCTATACCCTCAGCGTCTCTAATAATTTCGCACGTTTTCTTTTTGGGGGCTCCAGAAATTGACCCTGCGGGTAACATCGTAAAAAATAATTCCCCTAAGTTGTTTTGAAATCCATCAGGCAGTTGTCCTTTGATTTCACTACTAATTTGAAACAAATCTCTTTGACTACTGTAAATCCGTTCGGCATATCGAAACTTGGTTACCTCTACATTAGTCGCCACCATACTAAGATCATTTCGTATCAAGTCCACGATGGTAAAATGCTCTGCAATTTCTTTTTGATCCTTAGATATAATTTCTTCGGCATTGGCAATAGAGGCATCTATCGTTCCTTTCATTGGATAGGACCAAATGGTATCGTTTTTTATCCTCACAAAGGTCTCCGGAGAAAACACGACGAGTTCATCTTCTATCCATAACTTATAGCGCGCTCTAGATTTTTTGTAAATATCTTTTAGGTCTAGCGAACCTTTTATGGGTGTCGGAAAAGTCAAGTTTAACAAGAAACTATTTCCATAATTTATTTCGCTTAAAACTTTATTAAAGGCCTGAAAGTAGATTTCCTTTTTAATGGGTGTATACTCTAGTTTTATCTTGCCTTTCGGCGAATGTTTATGCTTTTTAGTATTGTGGTTTATTTCAAAAAGAATGTTCTTTGGCATCTTTTCAATCTCATGAATTTGAATCTTTTTCATTTCAAAATCGATTAAAAAGAAAAAAGGAATCCCTTGCGCTCCAAAGGAGTTCATCTGTTTAATCGCCTGTTCTTTATTGAGATTTAAGGGCAAGGAAAAACGTTTAAAATAAAAACCCCTCCGAAGAGGGGTTAGTTCTTATTCAGAAAAATAATAGGTTATTTTCGTTAACCACTTTCCGGGATCTTTTTCTGTACTTGGGTCCGTCACATACTCTTCAATAACCGGGGAATCCTGAAGCAAACCATAATCGTTCATATAATCAGCCATGGCATTATGCGCATTTTCTGTAGCATTATAATCTCCATAATAATCGATCTGTAGTGCTTTTTTGGCAGGAATGGTATAGGTTGTCGCGCCTTTAATAGTCGCTGCTTCTTTAATAGGAATAGCCGCGGCCATGTCCGTAGATCCTTGTTCGGGCATCCATTTAAAAAACAATCCACTTGGCATTCTATCCTCACTCATTTCAACTCCTGCTTTTTGAACTTTACCGAAGAGTGCTCCGAGGTTATTGACGTAAAATTGCTGAATATCCGGAAAACTCACTTCTTGTCGATTCATTACAAAATGCATTTCTGGTAAGTCCACGGTATTGACTTTATATCCGTTGTATTCTTTTGACTCCTTTCTTTTCATTACAAAATCAGAGAGACCTTCCAACCCTTGATCGAACGCCTTATTTAAACTTCCTTTCATAAATGGTCCCATCAGGTTCATTGGCCAAGGCATTTTACTATCGAAAGACCATACGGTTTTCGTTTTTCCATCTGCTTCTTCAAACTGAAGTTTTCCCGAGCCTTCACCTTGTCCGTCGAAAGTAACTTTTGAGCTCAAACTATTACCAGCATCCGCCTCAACAAATTCGTAAGAACCTGTTCCCGAGTTGTCACTCGTCCAAGTATATTTTGCACCAACACCTTTAGTCTCACCAGGGTATTCATAGACCATTGTTGGATCATTTACCTTCCAAGGATTCCAAGTTTCATGTGTCTTTAAATCATTAACCACATTGAACACCATATTCTTAGGAGCATCGATAGATAATGTCCTTTCCACATGGATGTCTTTTGGTAAGATGAAAGAGGCGATAAGCAGTAAAACTAAAATCGCGAGTAAAACCCATCCTATTGTTTTTAGAATTTTCATTTCTTCTTATTTAGTTAGTTACGAGGTCGGTTAATCGATTTTACGATAACCATTAACAAGATAGCGACTATCAAGATGCTTCCAAACAGTAGAATGAAATTTGTCAAATTTTTAAATACCGCTAACAAGACTATAGCAAGTAGAAATAATGTAGGCACTTCATTATACATCCTAAACTGAACACTTGACCAATTCAATTCTTTTTTTGCCAAGCGCTTTATCATGGATTTACAACTGTGATGATATCCTGTCAGTAAAATCAATAGCCCAAGTTTTAAGTGCATCCAAATATTCTCCGCAAACCAATCGTATCCATGAATGCATAACATAATCACTCCGCAGGTCCAAGTGATAACCATGGCAGGATTACATATGATCTTATATAGTCTCCACTCCATAATGCCATACTGGTTAGCTAATATCTTAGCCTCTGATTCTTCTTTATCCCACGATTCTCGATGATATACAAACAGCCTAACCAAATAAAACAATCCAGCAAACCAGGCTACAAAACCAACGATGTGCAAAGACTTGACAATGAGAAATGCCATAATGAATGTTTTCAAGGCAATAACGACCAATTTCGCCGAAAGGCAAAATCAAAAAGATCAATTATCCTTAACGACAGCAAGATTTGACAATTTAAAGATTGTGTCGTTATTGGACTTCTCATTTATTATCTTCGGAACGATCAAATTGATCATGATAACTATCAAGTGACAACCGAAATGAAAAACTCCTTCTTGCCTTTAATGGGCCTATTATTTTTGATCCTTTCGTGTCAAAACGATAATACACCAACGATAGATAGACCTCACAGTCCTTGGATGATTCGTTCTGTTTTAGATGAACAACCAAGGATGCTAACTCTAGCACTGCATGATGACTTATGGGCAGCTTATAGTGTAGAAAAAGGAAGTCTGTACAAAGTATGGAAGGGCTTGGTAAATTGGGAAGGTGCCGTTTATAATACGTATCATGGACCTCAACCCACCACTGCGGGTGACTCGTACTTTGTCAACAAATACAGTAGTCCTTGGTCTCTTCAAGATAATTCAGGAAACAGCTTAGATCTTACTTATAGCTATAAAGGGCACAAAGTTGTGAACAGTAGTCCTGTACTGATGTATGATTTAATTCATAATGGACAAACCATTAGCGTAGAGGAAAACATTGACGTAAGTCAAAATGAAAATAACAGCCTTGTTTTACAAAGAAGTTTTGTCACGAGTGGTATCAAGGAAGGTCAAAAACTAGTTTTTAAAACAAATCTCAGTTCTGTCGTTGTCAAACAAAACATTGATACAAATGGAGATTTTAATGTGGAGTCTGAATCTACTCGAACTGAAGGCAAGGCGGAAGTGCTTGACATTGACGGAAGTCTGACCCTCCTATCAAATGAAAAAACTTACTTTAATCTTTCCCTTGTTGACAACGTGCTTATAGAAAATGAAAGAAATCCAAGTGGTATTGAAGAGGAGGAAGAAGACGCTTATGCTGGGGCTAAACTAATCGCTCAAAATGATTGTAAAACCTGTCATAATAAAAAGGTCAAAACCATTGGTCCCTCTTATGTATCTATAGCGCGTCGATACAAAACGAATGAAGCCAACAAAAGTCTTCTAGTTTCTAAAATTAAAAATGGAGGATCAGGAATCTGGGGCGAACAAGTTATGACAGCTCATCATGATTTGGCGGAAGCCGCTATACGAACCATGGTCGAATATATTTTGAGTTTAGATAAAGATGAGGAAGGAGAAGAAGAGGAGGTGATTGATGAGGACTTAAAATTCTGGACTTCCGTCAATAGTCCAAAAGAAGAAGATTTATTACCAGGTTCTGTTGTTACTATTTTTCAACGTTCTGGTGCCATCGACAAAATACCAAGTACATCTTCTTGGAAACCAGTCATGGCCGGAATTCTTGCCAAGTATGACAACATAACTGGAGACGATTGGAAAGACCTTACGGACTTTTTTGTCCTTAACGGAAAAGGCTTTTTAAACGTAGAGAAAAGAGGAGAATACACTTTTAGGGTTTGGTCGGATGATGGATCGCGTGTGACTTTAAACAACGAAGTTATTCTGGATAACGATGGCAATCATGGCGTAGAATACAAAGAAGTCACCTTAGCACTCGAACCAGGGTTTTATCCTTACTTCATTGAATTTTTTCAGGGCGCAGGCGGTAAATTTTTATCATGGAACTGGAAAAAACCTGAGGATGTAGCTTTTGAAGTGATTCCGTCTCAAAACTTATTTCATAGTAAAGATCAACAGAGCGTCATCGGAAACTTAAGTTTACCAATGTCTAGTGTTTCTAAAATTCCTGGGAATAAAAGTGCGCTTACATCAGTGCACCCAAGTTTTAATTTAACCCAAGCACGTCCAGATGATTTTTTCCCAAAGGTAGGAGGCATGGATTTTATGTCTAACGGTTCTATGGTCATTAGTTGTTGGGATGCCAATGGTTCGGTCTATCGTTTAGACAATGTAAAGTCTGGTGATCCATCAGCTATTACTGTCACAAAAATTGCAGATGGTCTAGCCGAGCCTCTAGGTCTTCAAGTTGTAGACGACGAAGTCTATGTATTACAAAAACAGGAACTCACCCATTTAAAAGATACGGACGGTGACGGATTAATAGACGAATACAAAACCCTTTGTGATGATTGGGGGGCTTCCGCCAATTTGCATGAATTTGGATTTGGACTCGCTTATAAAGACGGGCATTTTTATGGAGCATTA
>JAHDBE010000320.1:2615-3113 GCA_020630555.1 Saprospiraceae bacterium | reverse complement strand
TCTCTGAGTTAGAAAAAGGAGTATACATTGTAGAAGTCACGGAAGAAACTGGAAAACGACAGTCTAAAAAATTGATTATCCAATAAGAATTTCTTTCTAACAAGCAGGTTTTTAAGCGGGACGAGATTATTTCTTGTCCTGCTTAAAATTTAAGCAGATTTAATTATTCCGAATTTCAAATCTTCACATTCAAATCAAAACGTATTCTCTGACCTGTTTCCTTATGAGTACCTGTTGGAACAATTTGATGAACATTATAATACTTGGCTATCAAATTAACCTTTTCATGAATCATATAAGCTACCACAACTTCTATTCCTTTTAGGTTACTCAATCTTCCATCTGGGGAGTTGTATGAAGAATAATCCCAACGTGCCCAGTCATTTTGTGCCATAAAATCAAGGATAGCAAAACGTTGAAGCTCCGTATAAGTTATTTTAAACTTCCAATCTTTATTTTTCTTTAACCGACCATACTGAATTCCAGCAGAGTATCCCG
>JAHDBE010000320.1:0-2605 GCA_020630555.1 Saprospiraceae bacterium | reverse complement strand
AAAGAGTCTGAGATATTACTATTCCCAGAGTAATCTTCTAGATTTTGATAAAAATCAAAATCAATGATAATATTATTGGATTCAAAGCTTTGAATTTTTACTCCTACATGAAAGATTGTATAATCAATTTCAAACCAATGACCGCCATCTGGGATGTTTGGTATATTCCTCATTAAATACAAAGACGGAAACAATTTTATACTTCGATTTTTAAATTGCAAGGAAGTTTGTATTCCCTGAAAATAGGCATCATCCAAAAAAGATTGTCCATTGGAGGATAAAATATAGTGCCCGGCTTTGATTGAAATTTGATCAAATAAGGGCATCTTTAGATTTGGCTCGTAGGCCAAAAAGACGCCTTCAGGAAACACATTATCACTCCAGAATAATTCATTATTCTTATCAAATGAAAACTCACTTTTTCCTAACCAATAGCTAACATTATCATGCCTTCCTTTGAAATATACCTTTTCGAAACCAATAGGAAGCGTTCCAAATTCTTTAAAACCTTTTCCTAAAGTAAGTTGAGGATCTTGTTGTTTTCTGTGATCTCCAGTCCTTATTCTAAAACCGAAATCATACCAATCCTTTGCATATGAGACTCCAGTGCGCAATCGATATCGAAGTCGCGACCTGTCATCTCTAAACGAGCCATCCGATTTTCGAGAATCCCAATCTTGTTCAACTCTAAAACGAAAATCAGTTTCAAATTTTAGTTTTGAAAAGATTGAATCCGACTGACCATTTACTTGACAGAATAAGAAAAGGAAAATACTAAGGAATAGAAAATTAACAGTTTTCATGCACCATCATTCAAAACTTACTCAAAACTATTAATCCTTTAATAATTCGAAAAAAATTATCCGACTTTTCTACCGACTAAACGCACTCCCCTCTTTCCACTCCGGCCATTCGCGACTATTGGCCAAGCGGTGTCCGATATTTAAATACAACTGACCATCTTGCATCATGCCTTCAAAATTCCAGGTAGCTGGATCAAATTCGTCGGAGGGTTGGTGATAATGTTTTTCGAGATATAATTCCTTGTATTCTTTTGCATATTCAACTCCTTTTTCCTCATGCTCATAACCGCCCTCTCCATACAAGGCAGGAACACCCACTTTCACAAAGCAGAAATGATCCGATCTAAAAAAGTATCCTTTGCTCGGATCTGGATCTGGTAAAATGTATCGCCCTTGTTTCTTCGCTTCCTCTTCAGCGATTTCATCCATGGTAGAATTCCCTAAACCGATAATCGTAAAATCCTTCATAGCCCCGATCGGATTGACGCCGTCCATATTTAAATTACAAACGGTTTTGTCTAGTGGCACTAAAGGATTTTCTGCATAATATAATGATCCAAACAATCCTTGTTCTTCAGCCGTCACAAATAAAAAGATAATACTTCTTTCAGGTCGATTTCCTTCCTCAGAAAAAGCTTTGGCAATTGACATAACTGCCGCAACACCTGATGCATTATCCAAAGCGCCATTGTAAATCGAGTCCCCTTCGACAGCAGTCGAAATACCCAAATGATCCCAATGGGCTGTATAGATAATATATTCTTCTGGGTACTTAGAGCCTTTAATCATCCCTAAGACATTCTGAGAAACATCCTCTTTAAAATCACTTTTCAAACTTACAGAACAAGTCGCATTCAAGGGCAATGCTTTGAATCCGGGCTTCCGCGCACTCTTGATTGTCTCTGTGAAATCTAACCCACTGTTTTCAAACAAGGCAATCGCTTGATCTCGACTAATCCAACCTTTAATAGGACAATCGGCATCGGTGTCTTTTTTCTTGATTCCTAAAAGTGTTCCTGTCCACGAACTTTTAATCACATACCAGGGATATCCTGCTGAAGCGGTTTCATGTATGATTAATAATCCGACAGCTCCTTGACGATTGGCCTCTTCGTATTTGTAAGTCCATCTTCCGGAGTAAGTCATTTCATCGCCTTTAAAAAACGTGGAATCTTCCCCTCCAAAACCGGGATCATTAATCATGACGACAGCTACTTTACCCTTGAGATCTTGGCCTTCAAAATCATTCCAATTTCTGGACTTGTCAACGATGCCGTATCCGCAGAAAACCATTTCAGCATCTTCCATATTGATTTCTGCCTGATTCCCTTCGGTATGAACCACAAAGTCTTCATTCTTTTCAAGGATCATTTCACCATTTTGAGTTTTTAAAGTCATGGTCTCCCCTTGATGTCCTACGATTTCAACTAGAGGCACATCTTGTGTATATGATCCTGCTACTGGTTCCAAGCCCATTGCTTGAATTTCCTTTTTCAAATATTCCACCGTACGCTTCTCTCCTCTAGTAAATGGTCGACGCCCTTCATAATAATCACTGGAGATTTCCGCCATATACTTTTGTGCGGTCGCCTGATCTAATTGAGGGGCTGATTTCTTCTCATTGGTGCATGACACCAAAAGCCCTAGCAGAAGCAAGAGCGAAAGGCAATATTTCATCATTCTAATTATTTGAATTAGGTATTTAAAGTCATTTGAAGTTTCTTCTCCAATTCGACTACAGTATCTTTAAACAACATGTCCGTATCCATCATGTCTTGTACGGCTTTCACCGAATACAATAC
>JAHDBE010000319.1 GCA_020630555.1 Saprospiraceae bacterium | reverse complement strand
GAAACCCAAGCCTGCGTAAAAGTTTGCATATAGAATAGATGCACTAATGTCCAAGTTGTATTCCATACTAGCACCAAATGCAAATCCTCCTGAGTTTCGTGTGTTTGAAACAGACTTTACCGAACCTTCAAAATCCCCATCTGTGACTTCTTTTAATAATTGCATGATTCGATCTGGTAATTCTGCGGGTGGAAGTTCTGTGTCTCCCATAAGTAAATAGGCTTTTGCCGTGAGTCCAACCTTATCCTCAAGTCCAGGGACACCCACAAAAACTTCGGCTCTCTTTTCTTTTTCTGGCTCACCAATAAATAGGTGCCAGTTCTCATCGTTGATTCCTAAAGAAGCATCAACCACTTGATATTTTTCACCTCCTTCGTATTGACCGATAACCATTCCATCAGCTACGTTGGCATACACTTTCATTTTAGCATTCAGATCCAATTTGTCTTTAAAGTTTAGACGAGCATCTAAATATGCCTCTATACCATCGACCTCTGGATCATTGGCTCGATCTCGCTCGACCATTTCAGATTTGAGCACGTAGGCATCTCCGCGTAATTTTATTAAATCTAGGCCTCCATTGGTATTGAATTCTGCACCCAGAGTTAGGTTGCCCCAAAGCACTTGTGGTTTTAAAATAGATGCTGTTAATCCTGCTTCGAGTCCAAGTAAGGTGTTTTTGCTTGGTACATACCGTTGCTCTGGAGTTGGCCCTCCAATGTCTTTCATGTGGTAATATAAGCCTCCGTTAAACCCGTACAGGTCAATGATTTTTTTGAAGGTGGCTATTGGTTTTCTCTTGTTACCAGTCCCTAGTGAAACATCACCAAACAAATACCAATAATTAAAATCAGACATCGACCCAAATCGTCCGTCAAGTTTAATATTCATGACGGGTAGTTCTACATTTAATTTACCGAGTGCTCCGTTGCCAAACTTGTCATCGTTTTGATAGAAACCAACTTTTCCATCAATTTTAAAAGCAGAGACTTGTGCATCGATACTAAGGCTGTCAAGTGATATGCCTTTGTACTTAATTAAAGTTTTGTTGTTTTTTCGTTGTACAAGAGAGTTGATTTTAAGACCTCCTGTTCCAGAGATAGCTAGACCTTCTTTGTCTTGAGATGACTTAGACCCCGCTTTGTTTTTTCCCTTTACAAAACCTACGGTTGCGACTAAGTTTAAATTGATTTCTTGCCCATCCTCAAAGGACTCCAATTCATCATTGTTTGAATCTGTGAAACCGATCTGATCTATATTTAAAGAAAAACCATTGAGCTGTGCCTTGGTCTCTTCTTCCTCTTCCTCTTCCTCTTCCTCTTCTTGGTCATTGCTTTCAGAATCGTTTCCAATACCGCCGTTTTGATTTCCGGTAAGTTCTGCGATTTTTATGCCTGCGAATGTAAATGTTGGAGATTCAAATTCGAACCCTTTCTTGATTTTAGGGTCATTGGCTTTCGCCAATTTGTCCTTCATTTTAGCTAAGCGTAATCCTTCAAATTTTAATCCTGGTATGGATATTTCAGGTTCGCCTAACTCTCTATTATCGTTTAAATCTTTTGCTGATGATTCTAAGGTGATTTCGCCGGATAAATTGGCTTCAAATCCTCTTTTTTTATCATTGTCAACCAATGAAAAACTAGAATTCTCATCAAACTTTATATGCGCTTTTAACCATGGAATATCATAACCCTCCTCGTCAGGAGAAACCTCGAATAGTATTTCCTTCCCCTTTGGTTTATTCGTATTGTTGGATGGGCCGGATGCTTTTGAAGGAGCGGTATATGTGCCAACATAATCTAGATATGTATCCTCAGGTAAAATGGGCATCCCTAATCGACCTACCATATTGACAC
Organism: Saprospiraceae bacterium; assembly: GCA_020630555.1. Classification (GTDB taxonomy): domain Bacteria; phylum Bacteroidota; class Bacteroidia; order Chitinophagales; family Saprospiraceae; genus JAHDCZ01. Next base: position 1,258 of record JAHDBE010000319.1, on the reverse strand, counting down.
TCCAGTCGCTGCTTTGAATTATATCCAGGTTAAGTTCGTCTATAGAAAAAGCAAAACCTTCGATTTCACCATCTTCTATATAGAGAAGGTTTTTTAGTTGACCCTCAATGGAAATACCGGCATCGTCCTTTATTAGATTTTTTATAGAAACGGTTCTTCGGCCTTCCTCTTCATTATATCCCCATTCTTGAGGTGCCGATAAGGTCACATCTGAAAACCAAACACCTCTCCAAGTTTTGTCTTTTAGTTCGTACCCTTTCGGGAATGAAATATTAGTGGGGTTCGATAAATCTGAAGCATCGTAATGTCCTTCTGAAACACTTAAGCTAAAGCCTTCGAGCCCTGGAATCTGACATGGAGTCATCCGTGCCTCTAACATGAAATCATTGCTTTTGGCGAAAGCCCCAGAAAGAGTAATCTTTGCGGAATTTTCATAGTCGATTGTGCCATCTTCATTTTCGGATAGAAGAATGTTTTGAGGTACTTGAATCTCTGCTGTAATTCTACCTTCTTTAAATCCATTGCAATCGATTATACAATAGGTGCCTTGATCTGATTCAGAATTTTCGTCGTCGGCTGCTTTTAAAATAAGTTGATCATTAATTAACGGGATGTTGAAATCCGAGGCTAAGTATAGTTTGACAACTTCTCCGAATCCAGATTGTGTGAAGCAAATATCCGTAGCGCCTAACGCAGGAACATACTCACCCCAATCTGGATTTTCTAAACTAAAAATGGCAGTCAAGGTGGATTTTGTCGGTGTGAAATTCATCTCTGTGATCCCGACAATTAATTTTTCGCCGTCAACATCACGATCAATACCTAAAGGTAAACTTGTTCTTTGTCCGAGTAGGGCAGAAGCTAGTTTTCCAGAATTACGTAACGCAGTGGTCATAGCTTTGGCTTTTTCATAGTCTACATTGAGAGTGCTACTTGCTGTTGCCGCGATAAGCCCATCCATTTTTACTATGTTTTCATCGAATAGGGCGGAAGCATCTCCTTCGAAAACAATTTTATTTTTATTTGCTTTTAGACCTTCAAAGGAAACGTTGATCTTCATAGAAGAGACCAAATTGATTTGCACGTAGCCTTTGCCCATTTGCCCTCCATTGGGGTCATCGACGATATCTTCTACAACAAGAAGCTGGTTTCCAAAGAAAAGATGTTGTCCACTTTTTATTTTGACGGGTGTTTTGTCTGATGGCAACTCTGTAAGACATGCACCTCCACATCCTTCTTCATTATCCTCTTCTTCCTC
>JAHDBE010000318.1 GCA_020630555.1 Saprospiraceae bacterium | reverse complement strand
AAGCCTGTTCCTTCAAATAAGTAATCTCGTTACTATCTTCACCAGATGGAGGATTGGCAGCTACGGCAGCTTTTTGACTCTCATAGACCTCAACATTCGTTAAGTCTATTGTGTCCTTACCGCCTTTCGTTGTAAGTACAAATTTTAATACATACTTACCTGATTTGTCAGGCGTAATCACAGGACGAAAGATTCCTGATGAGGCAGGTTCATCGACTTTAGAACTTGTAATTATCCTACCGTTATCTAATAATTGAACCTCCAATGTACCTTCCTCCACAGGCTTGAAGGTGTGCATGTTACTATAATGTGCAGCGAATGAGGTTGAAACTCCCTTTGTCAACGGCTCAAACTCCACAAATAATTCATTGTCATTAGTTCTCTCTGTACATGATAGAGTCGCAATCTCTTGTTCATTATGCCCGTGATCGTCATGTGAGTGACCTCTATGTGAATGAGAATGACCACCGTTTTCATCATGTGGGTGATCGTGAGAATGACATGAAGCTAAAACCAAAATGGCTGCTGCCAACATTGTGACAGACAGAAATATATTTCTCATTTTAAATATTTAGTTTAAAAAAAAATAAAATTGGAATGAGGCGATCTATACGCCTCTAAATAGAAAAATTAGGCAACTGTAGGAGGTGCTCTAAGTGGTAGGTGTGGGCAATGGAAGTTTGTAGGAATTGACCAATCCACAGGAGGTGGATTTGCCAAAAAATGTACACTACTTTGTACTAAGACATTGATCCATGAACTCGTATAATAGTCTATATCTACGGAATAATTCTTTTCGTTTTTGGCCAACTTGTTAACAATAGCAACATGGTCATCAGAATCAAAATCACTAGAAATAATAGTTTCGTAAATGTGTCCTAAATAATGAAAGATACCTACATGGAAAGTATGCTCGTGATGAACTCCCTCGTATGACTCGTGCGTATGTGAATGCTTAGGGGTTTGAATATCTGTATCAGGAAATAACTGACTGGAACTATTAGAAAACAGCACCACCATCAGGTAAGTCACCAATAGTAACCAGGCTTTTTTCATACGTTTATCCATTGTATACAAAGATACTAATTTTAGAAACTGATCAAACACTACCTGATTATTCTAATACCTATCCTTTTTAACGGCAGACATGATGCTGAGCAATCTAAAATGAATAGGATTAATAAAATGAAAACAATTGTCAATACGGGTATGAAAGAGATAGCAAAAGCTCAAGGCATCGATATGAATCTCCATACTTATGTATTACGTCACACTTTCAGTCGCAAGGTCTTGGAAAAGTATGGCATATGGCATTTAAAAGAGGTAATGGGACATAAATCAGTAACTACGACCCAATCGTACACAACAAGTTTGTCTAGTAAGCAATTAGAAGTAACGGATACAGTTTTTGACTAGGATTTATCTTTTTTAAACTTGTATTTAATATTAGTTGTCTTGGTAACATTAATTTCCTTTAATCTGTCTTGTAAATTTTTCTCAAGCTTTGGAATTAAAGTTTCTTCCGAATTCTTTTCAACTACCAACACTTCGCCAAGTTTTGATGTGTCTGCTTTTGGATTAGAAGATTTTGTAGATCCATAAGAAACTAAATCAGTTTTATGAAAAGTTACTTCTTCTTCAATATCTTTTCTTTTACTTGAAATAATTGACGCAGAATCGCTTTGGTTTGATAGATAAACTTTATTACGAGCAATATTGACGTAAGACTCGGCTTTGATGTCCTCTTCTATTTTGATATTTAATTTTGAGTGATTTTGATTTTTTCCAAGATCATCATTTTTTTCTGTTTTGAGAAAACTATGATTATTCATCTCTATAAGTGGATATGAATTTATTAGAAAATCTACTTGTTTTTTATAAGGATTGATAAATCCAAATTTTTTAAAATATTGATAAACACTTTCAAAGTCTTTTCCGTACGCAAGAAGAGAGGTTTCACTACTGGTTAATTTTCTAAATGTTTCTAAAATATCTGTTCTTATTGTTTCATACTTACTGTAAAGAGATTTTAATTCTTTTGGCATAAATATTTTGTCTTTAAAACCAGATTCAATAAAGCTAACAATATCAATGTCAAAGAATTTTTCCACAACAACTGTACAAATAATAAAGAATACAAAAATTCCAGCGGTAATTAACAAGGTTGTCAATATGGAAAATATTAAACCTAAGTTTAATATTCTTATACTGATAAATGCAGCTGTGAACAAAACTGTAGCACCTATAGCTAGAGCAAATAAAAATTGGAAATCATATACCTTTCTGTCAAATTTCTTTTTCAATTCCACATATTCCTGCAACCCTTCAATGTCTTTAAAATCATGATGTTTTAGCATAATTCAATTGTTTTGGTCTGAAATAATGAAGGTTTCGTGGGAAACTGTCTCAATCCTTATCTCAAGAATATGTGCTACAACTCATTCAAAAATTAAAGGATGAACAGTTTATTCTAAAACGCTTTCTTGCTTTCAAAAGTTTCTGAAGAACATTAAAAAGTCAATACTTATTCTAGCTGTAAACTTGCTGTAAAAAGATAAGTTTAAATTTTAGGATTAAAAAAGAGCCCTTTGAAACAAAGAGCTCTCGTCTTAACATGAAACAAAATCATTTTTACAATCACCACAAATAATCTTAAGCTTAGGCTTTCCCCATACATTAGACTTACATTCTGTACAGGTATATTTTGTTTTCTTTCTTCCAGATGAGATCAATCGATTCCGCTTTTCAATTTTCGGATCTATTTTTCCAATTTGAGTGGAATTGACCTTATTAGCATTTGCGTCAATCATTGCTTTAATCATATCACCTTCAAAGCTGGTGAACGGCAATAGCAGAGATGACGGGATTTTATCAAACAACCGATCATAAAGACCTTCATCTTCTATATAATGAGTCATCGACTGACCAGTTTTTTTCCCTCCTTCTTTTCCAGTATCAGAAGGTATCAACCCCACCTCTTCCATTTTTTCTGCCCATTCTTTGTTGTGATAACCGTTACGTGAAGGAGAGCCAAACTCCCATTGCCAAAGATGAACCATTTCATGTACTAGCGTACTAAACACTAATCTTGGTTCTCTATAAAATGTGTACGGA
>JAHDBE010000317.1 GCA_020630555.1 Saprospiraceae bacterium | reverse complement strand
ATATCTTATTCTAAAGTTTTAAAAGTGACTAACTCAAACTATATCCGACCCACTCCAGAAACGAGTGTCTTTGTAAATACTGCTGAAATTCGAAAGACTGACGATTTTTTAAACCTCTATTCTTTTAATACTTGGGATATTTCTAGCTCATTTGGATTTGGCATGTCTTGGGGAAATATCGATACAAATCTGCGATTTAACTATGGTTTGAGATCCCTTTACTCTGATACACAAAATGATGGGGCGTTTCTTGTACAACTTTCGGAAAATAGAAGTAGGAGAGACAGGAATATCAGTTTTGAATGGGGGTTTTTATATAAATTTTCCCTTTAAGAATGAAGAGTCTTTTGTCTGTTTGATAAAACCTCCTCCGTCTCCTCTCTGTCCGGATCAGGGACACAGCAATCTACCGGACAAACCGCGGCACATTGTGGTTCTTCATGAAATCCTACACATTCCGTGCATTTATCAGGTACTATAAAATAGTAATCCTCTTCAATAGGATATTGCGGAGAATCTACGGACACAGACTTCCCATCTTCTAAAGTATAGTTTCCAGTTAAACTCGTGCCTTCTTTCAGCTTCCATTCTACACCTCCTTCATAAATAGCATTGTTAGGGCATTCTGGTTCACAAGCTCCGCAATTAATACATTCGTCTGTAATAATTATTGCCATAATCTTCTTTTACTCTATTTACCCTAAAAATTTGAGATTAGTTCTAATAATTGTCTTTATATCGAAAGCTTCGAATCATAGACAATCCAATGTACACGATAACCGAAATAGGAATTGCAGTTTTTACATCGACGAACAATAAAGTGATAAAACTAAATAAACAGGCTAATTGATATTTATTATAGGATATTCCTTTATTGATTTCTTTAATGGAAAACATCTTTAAATTACTTAACATAAGTCCCATAAATGCCACTGGAATTAAAGAATAAAACCAGGTTTGAGACATGAGGTTTTGAATTGTAAAGTTTTCATAGTACACGGCAAAAAACAAACCCGCCATAAAAAAAGCATTGGCAGGGGTCGGTAGCCCAAGGAAATACTTTAAAGACGGTATAGTATTAAATTTGGCTAGACGTAGTGCGCTTCCTAATACAATCGCAAAGGCTGGTAGAAAATTACTCCAATGATCAAACGGGGCCAAAGTAAAGTACAGGTAAGCTGGAGCGATACCGAAACTTACTAAATCCGCCAATGAATCAAGCTCTTTACCCATTTCAGATTGGGCATTAAATGCTCTTGCCGCAATACCATCCATGGCATCTAAAAAAATACTAGTAAGAATACAAATCGATCCTATATATAAGTCTCTAGTACATATGGCCAAGAAGCCACAACCAATATTAAGACTTGTAAATATCGAAGGAATAAATCTTGTCACTTTAACTAATCTCTTAAGGAACTAACAATACTCTAAATTAGTATATTGTTTAGACTTACGTCAAATATTTAAATTTGAACTAATGTCGTTTAACAGATCATTAAGCAACTTTTAGAACTAATTCCCGTCAAATAAGCACATTGATTAATTTAAAGCTCTGAGCCATGAAGATTAAAGCATTTATCATTCTGTCCATTTTATTTGTGATAGCTTCTTGCTCTCGAAACCCAGTTACGGGTAAACGAGATTTTATGTTGATGAGTGAAGGACAAGAAATCGCCTTAGGGCAACAATCTGATCCTGGTATAGTCCAGTCTTTTGGACTCTATAATGACGCCGAAATTCAAAAGTTTATCAACGAGAAAGGATTAGAAATGGCTAAAATTTCTCACCGACCGAATCTAAACTATGAGTTTAAGGTTTTAGATTCCCCCGTTGTGAATGCTTTCGCTGTACCAGGTGGTTATGTGTATTTTACACGAGGTATATTGGCACATTTCAATAATGAAGCTGAGTTTAGCGGAGTTCTTGGACACGAAATTGGTCACATTACAGCTAGGCACTCTGCAAAACAATATAGCAAACAAATGCTGAGTCAAGTGCTATTTGTAGGTGGACTCATAGTGTCTGAAAACTTTAGAAAATTCGCTGGTGCCGCCCAACAAGGAATGGGATTACTTTTTTTAAAGTTTGGTAGAGATCACGAAAGTGAATCTGATCGTCTTGGAGTGGAATATTCTTCTCAAGTGGGATACGATGCGCATGAAATGGCAAATTTTTTCAACACACTCAGTAAACTTCAGCACGAAAGTGGAGCGGCCATTCCTGATTTTTTATCAACGCACCCTAACCCTGCAGATCGAAATAGAAAGGTAGGTGAAATGGCTTCTGCAACTCAGAAACAATTTCCAAATAAGCAATACAAGGTAAATAGAGATAAATATTTAAGAATGATTGATGGCCTTATCTACGGAGAAGATCCTAAACAAGGGTTCGTCGAAAACAATATGTTTTATCATCCTGAATTAAAGTTTGTATTCCCAATTCCATCTCAATGGAAAACATCTAACTCTCCCACACAGGTTCAAATCGCATCTCCGGATGGTAAGGCAGCCAGTATTATGATGATTGCTCAAGGAAGTTCTCCCATGAGCGCTGCGCAAAAATTTATTGCTGATAATAGTTTGAATGCAATTGAAGCTGGTTCGACACGAATCAATGGGAAAGAAGCCTATGTCACAGTGGCTGATTATAATCCTCAAGCGGGGTCAGGAGAAACACCTCTTAGAATTCTCAGTTATTTCATTAAGCACGATAATCTGATTTATCAGTTTAATTGTATGGCTGCTCAACAAGATTTTAACAGGTTTCGTAATCAATTACAAAGTATACCAAAGGGCTTCAACACCCTTACTGATCAATCTAAAATAAATAAGAAACCTGAGCGGATTAAAATTGTAACAGCTTCTAAAACCGCAAGTCTTAAGCAGCATTTAACGGAGCAAGGAATGTCCACTCAGAAACAAAGCACTTTAGCTACGCTAAATGGTATGGATTTGAACGATTCTGTAACAAAAGGCACTTTGTTTAAAGTAATTAAACAATACTAATTTGACTTTCGTCAATGATTTTCAAATTTGATGACAAAAAAAATGAGGCCAGAATTAGCCTCATTTAAGTACCCGGAGCCGGGATCGAACCGGCACGGCCGCAATGGCCACAGGATTT
>JAHDBE010000032.1:15858-19391 GCA_020630555.1 Saprospiraceae bacterium | reverse complement strand
TTACAGCAATCCTCAAATAGTTTTCTTGGTTTTTAATACCGTTAAATCCCTATTCTTATTAATTACAAAAATGATCAAACGCTTGTACAAGATTGTTCGCAATCATTTCCGCCGTTCTACCTTCTATGTGATGCCTTTCTAGCATATGTACAAGTTTACCATCCTTAAACAACCCTATTGATGGGCTCGATGGTGGATAGGGTAACATCATAGATCTTGCACGATCCACTGCTTCAAAATCAACTCCTGCAAAAACAGTGACTAATTTATCTGGCTTCTTGTCATTTTGAACAGCAATCTTCGCCCCCGGACGAGCATTTCTCGCGGCACAACCACATACAGAATTAACAACGACTAATACCGTTCCTTCTGTTTCTTTTATAGCCGATTCTACTTCTTGAGCAGTTGTTAACCCATCAAATCCAAACTCAGTTAGATCTCTTGCCATCGGCTCTGTTAGTTCTCTTGGATACATTTTTCTTTTTTTATTACAATCAAAATTAGAACTAAAAAGTTTTAATGCTTCAAATCTTATCTAGAAATGTCTTTATACACCAATTCTAGAATACATAATTTCGGGGTATTACGCGTTGAGTTATAGGTACATTTTTGCATTTTTACAGTATAATTTTTTTTAATATGTTAACCCGCACCACAATTCTCTGTTTCGTTTTATTTTGTTTGCTGTCATGCTCTCGTGATCAAGTCATGGAAAATGTAGAAGATTGCCCATCTGATCCGATAACTTATAAAGCGGACATAAAACTTTTACTAAACACCTATTGCGCATATGCGGGTTGTCATGATGGGACACGTCCATCTGATTTTAGAACCTATGACGCCATGGAGCCATGGTTAACTGAAGATCAGTTTGTAGATCGGGTTATTAACCAGAGAGACATGCCTCCTGGAAATTCTACACCCGGTTTAACCGAAATTCCCGAAGAAGAAATAATGATGATTCAATGTTGGGTGCAACAAGGATATTTAGAAGAATAGAGCGAAATTATAAATGATGATAACCAGGACTATTTTAATACTTCCATTACTTTTTTGTGCTTTTTTGACTTTCGTCAATGGTCAAGAAACAGTCCACCAGACTTTTAAAGATACGCGAGTAATTAATGTGCATTCTACTGAAATGTTACGTGGTGGATTTATGGACATACGTATTGGACACAGATTTGGAGACTTTGCAGGAGATCAAGGTGGTTGGCCTAGTTTTTATGGATTGGAAAATGCCAGTGATGTTCTAATGGGTTTAGAAATGGGTTTATCCGATAACATGATGATTGGCGTAAGCCGTACGAAAGGCGCAGGACCTTTAAAACAAAATATTCAACTGTTTTCTAAACTTAGGTTAATCACACAAGAAATTGAAGGGAGCCAGCCAATAAGCTTAGCGATTCTAGCTGCAGGGACTATGTCCACTATGGAAAAAAGTCGTACAGAAGGAACGCTCAATTTTTTTGAAAAAACAGCTCATCGAGCATCTTATCATTTGTCAGTTATTATGGCAAGAAAATTTTCACCATACTTTTCTGCACAGGTAAATGCCTCTTGGACATATCGAAATCTTGTAGTATCCGGGGATAAAAATGATTTAGTAAGTGTAGGCCTTGCGGCAAAATATCAAATCACAAAGTCTATTGGGATAATTGTTGACGGAACCTATCCTTTCTCTGAATATAGAACTTCAGAAAATGGTTTTTATCCGATTCTTGGTGCCGGTTTCGAATGGGATACCGGAGGAGGACACGTGTTTCAAATTAATTTGACTAATTCCGAAGGCCTACTAGAAACAGACTATATCCCATATACTCGATCTAATTGGGCTGATGGAGAATTTAGATTAGGCTTTACAATTTCAAGAAGGTTTAAAGTATAAAGGATGAAATTCTCATTAAGTCTTAGTTGTCTCATGCTGTGTTTTCTACTCTTTATTGGATGGAGCAATTTTTCGAATAAGAGCATAGATGGAGAAGACCGCGTAGCAAACGTCTTACGAAAATTAGGTAAATACGACGATTCTAAATATCCTAATCAAAATGTAAAAGGAAATGTGTCTGCAGAGGCAGGGCGAATGCTCGTAGAGGAGGGTTTTGCTAAAAAGACAAATGGTAAAAAGACTAAAAAACAGAGTAAACATTTCGTATGTACTTCTTGCCATAATGTGGTCAAAGAAGACGATGATCTGGCTAATCCAGACCCTCAAGAGAGATTAGTAATGTCCGAACAACTTGGTATTCCTTTTTTACAGGGTACGACCTTATATGGTGCCGTAAATCGGGAGACATATTACAACGGGGATTATGAAAAAAAATATGGCGAATTGGTAGAACCAGCAAGGAATGATATACGAGAAGCAATTAAATTATGCGCTGTCGAATGTGCCCAAGGAAGAGAGTTAGATCAGTGGGAAGTAGAATCAATTCTAGCATATCTTTGGACTATCGATCTTAAAATGGATGATTTATTATTTAATGGAGAAGAGCTAGATTTGGTCGAAAAAGCCATTAATAATGATCATGATCAAGAGCTTGCCGCCGAGATAGTCGAATCAAAATATTCCAAAGGAGCAGATGCACATTTTGTATATCCACCAGCTGACCGTAAAAAAGGTTACGATTACGAGGGGAATCCTGAAAATGGAAAATTGATTTACGATAATAGTTGTTTACACTGCCACGAACGCCAACGATACTCCTATTTTGATTTAGATAATTCGAAATTGACATTTAAATACCTTCGAAATAAAGCCAAAGGATATGCCCCACATTCTCTATATCAAGTCATTCGGTGGGGTGTTCCAGTTAAATCAGGGAAGCGATCTTATATGCCTCAATACACTAAGGAAAAAATGACTGATCAAATGGTTGAGGACTTACGGGCATATATTGAAAAACGCGCACAATAGTGACAAAAAAGGCTTTAATAATTTTTGTTAAAAATCCGATTCCCGGAAATGTAAAAACAAGAATTGCTAGATCAGTAGGCGATCAAAGGGCTGCAGAAATTTACATTGAATTACTTAGGCATACACGTAGAGAAGTATTGAAATGTGAGACAAATAGATTCGTTTACTACGGAGATCATATTAATCCATCCGATCTATGGACTTCTGCGAAATTCGTTAAGAGAATGCAGAGACAGTCCGATTTAGGAGCGCGCATGCATCGTGCATTACAAGAAGTACTCACCAATCATGACTCCGCAGTAATTATTGGATCAGATTGTCTTGACATGAATGCGGTATATATAGAGGAAGCCTTTACAGCTTTACAATCTTCAGATCTGGTGATAGGACCCACATATGACGGAGGCTATGCGCTTATTGGTCTTAATAAAACAGAACCAAGTTTATTCCAAGATATTGAGTGGAGCACGGAACGTGTATATCAACAAACTATAAAAGCTGCAAATAAAAAAGGTCTAAAAGTTAATTCCTTAAAAAAAGTTCAGGACATCGATTACTACCAGGACTGGCTAAAATATCACCCCAAATAGTCATTCTCCCCAAATCAAAAAGTCAA
>JAHDBE010000032.1:0-15758 GCA_020630555.1 Saprospiraceae bacterium | reverse complement strand
AGGACTGGCTAAAATATCACCCCAAATAGTCATTCTCCCCAAATCAAAAAGTCAAGAAGTCAAAAAGTCCCAAAGTCAAAAAGTCAAAAAGTCAAAAAGTCAAAAAGTCAAAAGATCCAAAGACCCCAAACTACTCCTCTTCTTCGTCCTTGCCTTCCTCTTTCACTCGAATAATCTCACCACTTTTTAATTTCTTAGAAATGGCAGAGTATGGTCCCGTAACAATAGTTTCTCCTCCTTCAAGTCCACTTTTAACCTGTATGTAATCATCATCTTGAATGCCAGTTTTAACAATAATCATTTTTACAGTATCAGCACTCTGAACAAATACAACTTCATCAAAATCTTCATCACTGGATTTTTTCTTTGAGTCTTCGTCTTCTCTTTCTCGAGTAGTTACAGCCTGTATGGGTACACTGATTACGTCTTCCATGTTTTCTGTTTCTACATCCACCGTCGCGGACATTCCAGGTCTAAAAGGGTAGGGATTGTTGGTAGATATTAAATCTTGATAGGAGTCAGAGTCCAATCGAATCTTGACTACAAAATTTGTCACTTGATCCGTATTTAAACTTATGGCGCCAGCTGCTCCCGTGATGTTTGAGGCAGAGTTAGCGATTTCTGTTACTACACCATCAAATTTTCGATCTAAGTAAGCATCTACTTCTATTTTTACTTTATCACTAAGTTCCACTCTTAAAATATCGTTTTCGCTGACATCCACTTGAACTTCCATAGCATTTAAATTTGCTATTCGCATCATCTCAGTTCCAGCCATTTGAATTGTACCGACGACCCTTTCTCCTTGTTCTACACTTAAGCTAGAAACAACTCCAGAGGCTGGCGCTTTGATCGTAGTACGATTTAAACTTGTTCGTAATTCTTTTAATGTTGCTTCAGCACTTTTTACAGAAAACTGCGCAGCCTTGACACTTTCCTCCGCAGATTTCATACTGGCCTCCGACGATCTTAAATTAGCTTCTAAAGATTTTAGATTGGACAAAGATTGGTCAAAATCAGCCTGAGAGATGACTCCATCACTCAGGAGTTGTTCGTTTCTTTTGTGTACCGCTTTTGCATTTTCTAACTGCGCTATGATCTGTTCTTTTTGAGCACGAGAGGTTTCAATTTGTGCCCGCGACATGGCCTGTTGGGATTTAGAATTATTGACAGCAGCTTCACCTCGTTCTACAGCTGAAACATAAGTTTCTGGATCAATCTTGGCAAGAACCTGACCCATGACAACACTGTCACCTTCCTCAACGTATAACTCTACAATTTCACCAGAAACATCCGAACTAATTTTTATTTCCTTTTCAGGAAAAACGCGTCCGCTAGCACTTACTGTTTCCAGAATCGAACGCTTTTCCACCTCCTCTACAGTAACTTCTGTTCCTTTAGGTTTACTTTTAGCCTTAAAGTATGCGGCTACACCTAATATACCTATTAATAGAAGTAAGCCCAGGATTAACCATTTTCTACTTTTTTTCTTCTGTGCCATAATGATCGATTCGTTTTGTTTATTTCAATCTTATTGGGTTACCCAAATAAAAATCTAACACCTTTGTTTTAAAAATATAATCATACTTAGCAATGAGTAAATTTAATTCTGCATTGTCAAGTTGGTTTTTAGCATTGACATAGTCAAAAGTGTTAATCGCTCCTAAATCAAACCTCTTCTGTGCATTCGAAAAAGAAGCATTCTGCGCCAAAACACTTTTTTCTGAGACATCAAATTGCCTTTTTGCCGCTTTAGCATTCGCTAACGCTTGTTGGACATTGCTCTTTAAAGTGTTTTTGATTTGCTCCCCAGCTAATTGCGTATTCAGGGCATTGATCTTTGCACGCTCTACATTTCCTTTAGCTGAATAATTATTATAAATAGGGATATTTAACTGTAATCCAAATCCATAAGATAAGTTTTCGTCTAACTGATTCGTATATGGATTATCCGAAAGAATTGGAAAACTCTGTGGAAAACCTACAGTGGTCTCATTGCCATTTATAAAAATGGTTTGATTAATAATTTCATCAGTAAAACCATCAACCCGTACTCCTCGGTTTGAATAATTTGTACCAACACTTCCGCCGAAACTAAGGCTAGGGAAATATGCTGATTTTGCCACATCAATTCCTAGCAAGGCACTCTCATTTTTTAATTCCTGACTCTGAATGTTTAATTGGGTCTTTAAGGCACTAGCATAAATCTCCTCAAGAGATATGAGTTCAGGATCAAGAGTAACTTGGATGGCCTCACCGGGATTTTCTACTTCGAAATTGGCATTAGGGTCTAATTGTAATAATTGCTTAATACCCAATAAAGCGATTTCAAGGTTGTTTTCTGCCTGCACTATGCGCTGTTCTTGAGTGGCTAATTGCGCTTCTAAATCCAAACGTTCATTACTCGGCCTGGCTCCAGCATTGATGAGTTTATCAATTTGATTCAACTGTTCCAGACTCAAGCTGTATTGATTCTGGGCAATGCTCAGGTTTTCTTTGGCAAATAAGACATTTAAATAACTATTAGCCACCTGTAAAGAAATATCATTTCTCATCTGTTGCGCATCCTTCATTGAGGCCTCACGATCAATCTGAGTTTGTTTAATGGTATTTCTAATTCTACCTCCATTGAAAAGCATAATCCCACTATTCAATGAAATGGTATTTGCAAAAAAGGTTTCGGTATTAAAATCATTACTTGTAGGATCCACAGTACGACCAAAATTCCAACTTAAGCCAGAATTTGCATTTAAACTTGGATATCTCGCCTGTTTCGCCTGCTTGAGCTGGATATCAGCTAAATCAACATTTAAGTTTGCCTGTTGTATGCTGATGTTGTTTTCTACCGCATGTTCAATACACTCTCTAAGATCCCATAAATTTTGACCCTGAGTCGAAAAAGAAATAAGTATTAAGATAAAAACTCCTGAAATGTGCCTCATAGCGTATAATTCTGTACAAGTATATCTAAACATCGTTAATTAGACACCTTATATATATAAAGAGACCATTAACTCAGATAAAGGTAAGCACAAGCTAGATTTTCGAAGATTCTAGGGCCTGTAATTCGAATTAATTGTAATCACATCAATTAATCGATCATGACGCGAAGCAAATTCGCTATAATAAACAAGAATCGTGTATTCATTTTCGGTTTCAAAACGCGAACCTTCCGTATAACTAAAGTCTAAATTGCCTTCTATATCCTCTCCGATGAGATACTCATATCTTCCCTGTTTTAAAAGGCCCTCACATATATAAATACCTCTACTTTCGTCATACTCCATGAGATATTCTGGCATCTTACTCCAATTTGTAAATTTTCCTACCACGTACACATCGTGATTCAACTTTTTTGATTTTAAGGTAAAAATGACATTAGTGTAATCGGCAGAAGTATTTGCATTAATGACGATCCGTTCTCGATCATTTCCTCTTAGGCTTCCGCCAATGTTAACCCGGGGATCATCATCATTCCAAATAAAAAATTGACCATTTATGTCGTTATCTACGAGATGGTTGTCCCCTGATCGGATAAAATCTAAATCCAGCAGTACATCAGCACCATCCTCATTTAACTCTATGGAATGAATGTTTTCACCAGAAGTGCGAATACTTCGTGTATCAAAAACTCTGAACTCCTTAATTCCAGGAAAGACAAATCCATCGAGATAGTTAAATAAGATTTCATTCGGTTTTGTAAACCTGGGATACACATTCGATTGCGCATTGTCCCACCGACCATTCTGCATAACGGTTAGCGAAATTTCATTCATTGGATCAGTGATCGGAAAGTTTTTATGATCAATAGTCATATCCAAAGAATGGTGAGATTTCACAAAACGAGCGTTAATAGGGGAGATGAAACGAGAAGTTAATTTGATTCGATCTTCAGTCACCATAAATCTTCGAGCAAGTATTGGCTCTTTCCCATCATCAAATTCCTCATATACGACTATGACATAATTACCAGATCGCGTCCATCTAATATCGTCATTAGGTATATCCAATCTATAATGCGTAAAATCTACCCTTGTATTTTCTGAATACCAAAAGTCGCGAATTTCTTCTCCGTTAAATCCATCAATGTATTCGATCTCATTCAAAGGAGAAGTTTCCCAGTCTTTATTGCATCGATATATTTCATAGATGTATTGTTTGTCTTCAGGATCTAAATCATCGAAGCTTAAGGTTAATTTTCCACCACGTAAATCCACAATGGGATAACTAAAAGTGGTTCCCTTCTTTTTTAGTTCTACGGATTTAATGTAGTCCACATATTCCTGATCGTAAATGACTGTTCGTTGACTTTTTTGGCTAATCCCGAAAAAGCATGTGAGGATAAAAAAAGTTGATAAAAAGTATCGGCTCATGCGCTTAAGTTACAAACTAATCAACGATAAATCATTCCTTTTATATTCCGCTAATAGGACTTTAGTAAATACTTAACGTCATTACTTTCCTGGATAAAAAACCTGATCCGGTTTACTTGTATACTGGTTTTGGGCTACCCTAAAACGCCATGGCCAATTCGATGCAAATCCTGCGGTACTCATACCGACACGAGGGCCTTCTAAGATATTCGTTTTCGCAATTTTTATCCCTCGATCTTCAATGTAAATTGGGCTTTTTGAATTACAAAGATCAATGGCATTATGCTCTTTATATATACCCATCGCGACAGTAAATTTTCCAGGACCATTGACCAACATTTTATCTGGTCCTTTTATCGCGCGCCTCTCGCGCATAACATCTAATCCTTCAAGAGGTTCAATAGCTCTAATTAAAATAGCATGTGCCGTGTCTTTGGGTGCCGTTACGACATTAAACAGATGATGAATTCCATAACAGATGTAGACATAAGCTGTTCCTGGTTCGTCAAACATCGTCTCCGTGCGAGGAGTTCTTTTATTCTGAAAGGCATGACACGCTTTGTCATCTGGAGCTCTATACGCTTCAGTTTCTACTATGATACCTGAAGTAAGCTTTTCGTCTATTCTGCTTACGAGAACTTTACCAAGCAAATACTTTGAGAGCCCAACAACATCATGAGAAGCTAAGGCATTCTTAGAGAGTATTTTAGATTTAGCCACTAGCTTTTTCTAGAGTAATTAGGTGCCTCTTTGGTAATCATAATATTGTGAGGATGACTTTCCATAACACCCGCGTTCGAAATTCTTACCATCTTTGCATTTTTAAGATCTAAAACAGACCTTGCCCCACAATAACCCATACCAGCTCTAAGCCCACCTATGTACTGAACCATAACTTCTGAAACGGTTCCCTTAAATGGTACTCTTCCTTCTATGCCCTCAGGTACAAGTTTTTTAATATCGTCTTCAGCGTCTTGAAAATATCTATCCTTAGAACCTAATTCCATGGCTCCAAGTGAGCCCATACCTCTGTAAATTTTAAATTTTCTTCCTTGGAATATGACAGTTTCTCCAGGTGATTCTTCAGTACCGGCAAATAGAGATCCACCCATGATTGTACTTGCTCCAGCTACTAAAGCTTTGGCGATGTCACCCGTATAGCGTATTCCTCCATCACCGACGATTGGTACTCCAGATCCTTCAATGGCTTTTGCTGCTTTCATGATGGCACTTAATTGTGGTACACCCACACCAGCAACAATTCTCGTTGTACATATGGAGCCTGGTCCAACTCCAACCTTTACACCGTCAGCTCCAGCATCAACCAAGGCTTTGGCGCCCTCTCCTGTAGCTACATTGCCACCAATGACATCAAGATTAGGATAATTGTTTTTGACCTCTCTTACTGACTCTAAAACACCCCTGGAATGTCCATGCGCCGTATCTAAACAAATAACATCTACACCGACATTTATTAATGCTTCTACCCGTTCTAACATATCATGAGTCACACCGACAGCGGCACCTACGACTAATCTTCCATGCTGATCCTTTGCCGAATTTGGATAACTTTCCAGCTTCATAATGTCCTTGTAAGTAATCAATCCGGCTAATTTATTATCCGAATCGACAACCAATAATTTTTCAATTTTATGGCGTTGGAGAATTTCACGACCTTGCTCTAGAGTCGTGCCTACTGGGGCAGTTACTAAATTTTCCGAAGTCATTAAGGCACTGACAGGCATATTCAAATCCGATTCAAATCTTAAATCTCTATTTGTCAAAATACCTTCTAACTTTCCACCTTCTCCAACAATAGGTATCCCTCCGATTTTATGCTGTCTCATAAGATTTAATGCATCACCGACCACAGCATTTGCACTTAGGGTAACTGGATCCTGAATCATACCACTTTCTGAACGTTTAACCTTCCTTACTTGAGCGGCTTGTTCTGTGATTCCCATATTCTTATGAATAATTCCTATGCCTCCTTCTCTAGCTATCGCAATAGCGAGTTTAGATTCGGTAACCGTATCCATAGCTGCAGAAACAATAGGTACATTAAGTCGAATATTTCTAGTCAGCTGAGTGCTAATATCTACCTCTCGAGGTAAAACCTCAGAGAACGCTGGTACTAATAATACATCATCAAATGTGAAAGATTCTTCGAGTTGAAGATACTGGGGTGTGGTACTTTTTTCCATATGCAAAGATACAAGCAGAAATTATTTTATGATAGTCGTGTGATAATTAATTTTGATGGTTATAAGAATAAATCATTTATCAAACTAGCTTTAAGAATGCTCAGTATTCACTCAGATGACTTTTTTATGAAGCAGGCTTTGAAAGAGGCTCAAAAGGCCTTTGATCAAAATGAAGTCCCCGTCGGTGCTGTTGTCGTTTGTAAAAAACAAATAATAGCTAAATCTCATAATCAAACAGAGATGTTAAATGATGTAACTGCTCATGCGGAAATGTTAGGATTAACCTCAGCCAGCAGTTATTTAGGAAGTAAATATTTACATCATTGTGAATTGTTCATTACGCTGGAGCCATGCGTCATGTGTGCAGGGGCTTTAAAGTGGTCTCAGATTGGAAGGGTAGTTTATGGCGCCAGTGATGATAAAGGCGGGTTCATGCGTTACGGAAAAGAATTACTCCATCCCAGAACCAAAGTGGAGTACGGAATTATGCAAGATGAATGCTCCTTAATTCTTCAAGAATTCTTCAAAAAAAGACGGAAATAAAGAATTTGCTACTAACGAAAACTTAAACCCTTCCATTTTTGGTTAAGAATTCCTAAAAAACGGGCAGTTCTTTCAACCCCCTCGTATTTTCACAGTCAATCATTAAAACTATACTTATGAACAACACAATTTGGTCTCTACTTGCTCTCGGATTTATACTAAGTATGACTTCATGTAGTTCAAAATTAACGCCGCTAACAAAAGGCATGGTATCAGAGTTAGACTGGTCGGAAAAAGACTTAAAGAAAATCCAATTCTATCTATCAAAGGATGTTGTTTTGTGGCGTGATTTAGGAACAGAGGAATCGAGAATTAGGGATGGAAGAGTTAAAATCGTTGATGGCCGAAAAGTAGAGGAGGTTATATTTAAAAAGAATACACCTGGACTCGTGATTTTTTCACCTAAAGGACAAAATATTGCTGTCAGTTTTGATAGCTCAGATGAGAAATACCTGATGTTTGGTCCAAGTAAAAAAGTAAATGGACGCTATGTTTTATTGGCAAAGGACTGGCAAAAAAATAGAGGTAAAGTCCGATATAATGGAAAAATCTATAACACTTCTTCAGAATCGGCTTACGCCAATTTGTTACTGGACATTAAACTGGCTAAATCTACAGAGTATAGAAAGCAAGAAGCTTCAGGAAGAAGAATTTAATTGGAGGCAGTCCCTTGTAAAAAAGGCACAAACTTATAGTTTCCAAAAGACTCTCTGGAGAATTGATTTTCGGAGAGTCTTTTTATTTTAAGCATAGTTTTATTCTCATCATTTCCTACAGGAATGACCATCCAACCCCCAATCTTCAGCTGGGCAAGCAAGGCGTCAGGTACAGAATCAGCACCTGCGGTCACTATTATTTTATCAAAAGGCGCAAAACGGGGAAGGCCTTTGTAACCATCGCCATACAGGGTCCGAATTCCGCTAAATCCTATGTTTCGAAGAAAGTTGTAGGTTTTTAGAAAAAGATTTTCTTGTCGTTCTATGGTATAGACTTTAGCCTTCATAAAATGAAGTACACAGGCTTGATAACCAGAACCCGTTCCAATTTCGAGAATTTTATCACCTGATTTAACTTCAAGTAATTCAGTTTGCCGAGCTACAGTATAAGGTTGAGAAATAGTTTGGCCAGAATCAATAGGAAAGGCAACATCTCTATATGCCCATTCCTCAAAAGCCTTGTCTAAAAAATAATGACGTGGAATGTATTCTATCGCCTTTAAAACAGCCCTGTCGCGAATTCCTTTCTTCTCTAATACCTTGACTAAATTTAGCCTCAATCCTTTATGGCGATAACTGTCCTGCACGATCTTTTTTGTAAATATATTAAAAAAAATCGTAATATGTTTTACTTGCTTAAGGTCATCCCGATGTGAGGTATACCATCTTCAAGATACTCTTCGCCGGTTGGGATAAATCCTAAATTACCATAGAATTTTTCTAAATGGGATTGGGCAGAAATTTTTATTTTTTGATTCGGAAAGATTCTTTGACTTTCGTCAATGGCTTTTGTCATGAGTTCATATCCGAGGCCAGACCTTCGATATGCTTCTTTAACGACAACCCTCCCAATACTGCAATAATTTTCATAGGATATTCCTTTAGGTACTAATCTGACATACGTTGCTAGAGTATATTGATCGTACCCTAGAAGATGATGAGATTTTTGATCGATACCATCTGCGTCTAGATAAGGGCAGTCCTGTTCTACTATAAAAATTTCTTGTCTCAGGGCTAGAAGATCGTAAAGCTCCTTAAGATTTAAAGAGTCAAAAGTTTTTAGTGAATACTTTATTAGACCAAATTTATCCACAGGTTTTATTCCTCAAGATAACCTAAAGCCGCCTTAATGTCTTCGACATTTTGCTGAGTTTTGAATTGGTAAATACCATATATTCCAAAATGCTCAGAATTTTCATTACGGTGTTCTTTAAATTCAGTACACTCAAGTTTAGGGGAGTAAAAAATGTGATCATGAGGTATTCTAAACCCTAAAGGGGTGAAATCACGCCGACTATTCAGAAGTTTGGTCTCGTTTCGAAAGTCACGAATGACATTACTCCAGTAGACCATATTAAAATCACCCAGAGAAATAACCGGCTTTTTATATGTTGATAGCTTACTACTTATTACGTCTAAATGCTCTTTACTTGTTTCTGTCGAACTCTTTCCTAAAGGTGGATATAAATATGAAGAGAATATCATGACTTCTCGTCCACCCATCATGACTCCACTCATAAGATTAGGGATGCTTCCATAATTAAATGTATCCTTAGTCGATAAACTTGACTTCGACAGTAAGGCCATACCATATGGATCTATCCGTACATGAACATTTTGATGTGGATATATTTTTCTCAACTCCTGCTGGATATACATCCCCCATT
The DNA here is from genome assembly GCA_020630555.1 of Saprospiraceae bacterium. GTDB lineage: Bacteria > Bacteroidota > Bacteroidia > Chitinophagales > Saprospiraceae > JAHDCZ01. The sequence goes on along the minus strand of JAHDBE010000032.1, from coordinate 6,255 downwards.
CCGGTGTTACTTCCTGTAGAGATAAGATATCAGGATCGTATTCATTTATGAACAAGTCTAATTCCTCAAAACCATTTTCAATGTTTCCGACATTAACGTGGGCTATAGAAATCTTCGGCTCGAGGTTTAAGTCAGGAAGTATAAGATGGCTATTGCTGGCATTTTTAAGAAAAATACATAGTGAAGCGCAGCACGCGAAACTAATAAAAAGAAGTCTTGGTGCATTGAGACTGAGAAAAAGTAACCCGAGTCCCAAAAGACCCACCATATAATGAACAGTAAATTCAGAAGTGAATTGGGCAAATTCCCATTCCGGAGTAAAAATGGATAAAATCGTACCCGCAATTAATAAAGCACTGATTACAGATTGTACCCACGATATTTCCAGTATGTTATTCACTACATTAATATATTAAAAAATATTTATATATGTTAACGTTGTTTTAGTTAAGTCTCTCTGCTAAAACACAGGTTTTAGTGCATCGGGATACTTGGCCATCGGGGTTGAATACTTCTATCCACACTATATAGATGCCAAATCGAGCGATTTCCCCTAGTTCATTAACACCATCCCATTTGACGAAGCCCTCCGCTCCGAGTAACTCATTTCGATATAAATTTCTTTCCAATCGCCCTTTATCGTCGTAAATCTTCACATTGGCAAGGTATCCTGGGCCATCTAATTCATAGTTTATTATGAGTAAATCATCTTGACTATCTCCATCTGGAGAAAAAACCTTATTACTTAATTCGAATTGATCTGAGAGCTCACCAGCGGTTATAAAATTCGAATTAATGTATCCTGGCGTCGCGTTTCCCACAATTGAAGAGGCGGAATGCCAATTGTTTCGATCGTTCGTTTCGGTATTAAAACTTAAACGCTCTAAGCTAAAACCCTCAGTATCATCCAATAGTACATAGTGAAAGTCTTCTTCGTAGTCAAACGAATCTATTGTTGTCACCACACCATTTTTTTCAAATTGAATGCTCACATTTCCATCCTCATTATTAAAGGATGGGATATCATTTTCAATAATCCGTGAGGCGTCCTCAATTTGGTAAGTTTCCAAAATATGGTCTCGATCATTAGTGATCGCTAAATATTCTCCGGGCATTAAGGTAGCATCTAACTCTATAGCGTCGAATTCATCTTTTGCTAAGTTTGAGATTATCAGTTCATTTGTTTTTAGCAGTTTATCACTGTTGTTATAAATCTCCACGAAATCAGCGCCTCCAGAATAAGGATCAAAAAGAATCTCATTGACGACTAGATCTCCAGCTGACGGAGATTCAAATATGAAAAGAGGAAAGGTACTTTCATCGGACAAATTTCCAGCTAAATCAGCGACTGGAAATACCGTTAATAGATTCTCTACGCCTTGCGGCAATGTATTATCAAAGTTCAAGATTATTCGTGTCAAATTCCCAGGGTCAAGCTGCACATTATCTGGATTACCTACTCCATTATTTATAGAGTATTTTGAAACATCCACTAAATCATCTTCATTTATTAGCTCTGAGAAAAACACCTCAACACTCGAGTCGTCCAATAAATTAGCTTGAATGACTTCAGGTGATATATTATCTGGTGTAATTTCTTGGATTAGTATGTTATCAAAAAAGAACTTATCCACTCGAGTAGCCGTATAAGTGCATTCTAGCCCGAAGATTAAATTTCCTGTCAGATCATGGGAATTATCTAAAATTTGAAATTCGTCCAAGAGTACATTTCCAAGATTATAATCGGCAGAGAAAGTCCATAATCCATTTTCATCGTATATAATTTTAATTCGTGCTTGAGCAGGTTGGCTCCCTACACTACCCAAACTCGACATGGCTAATTCTTCAGATGACCCAGAACTTAGTTTATGAAATCGAATCGCATCATCACTACCATTTTCACCGATAGTTAAGTAGTAACCATTGGCGGAAGCCAAATCAATATCATCTAAAGCCAGATATATTACAAGGCTATTACTTGTAGATGGACTGAAATCCATTTTAAAATCCAGATTCCATTCAAGACTATCAAAACCATTAAAAGGTGCATACAAAAATGAGCTTCCTGCATCTGGAGCCATCAATTGTAGTTCAAAATCCTCATTGACAATGAAGTTTCCAACATCCCCTTGCCATGACGGATTATTTGTTAAATCGCCATCACTAAAGTCATCAGATAATTGGGCTTTCGCCGAAAGGCAAAGCATGCCCACAAGAAGAGTGAGTAATAGGGTTCTCTGCATACTTAAAATTAAACAATAATGTTATTGTGATGTAACTTTGTCGCTTTATCTGAAGTTTAATTCTTTATAATGAAATTAGCGATAGTAGGAGCCACAGGATTGGTCGGGACTGAAATGTTAAGGGTCGTGGAGGAATTTAAGATTCCGTATACGGAATTAATATTAGCCGCTTCCTCCAAATCCGTCGGTAAAAAAATAGAATTCAAAGGAGAGCAACATGTTGTTGTTTCCATTTCCGAAGCAGTAGAGAGATCACCCGATATTGCATTGTTTTCTGCTGGGGGTGCTCCCTCTAAAGAATGGGCCCCCAGATTTGCAGAAATAGATTGTTTTGTCATAGATAATTCATCTGCATGGCGGATGGATCCAAATGTGCCATTAGTGGTGCCAGAGATAAACGCCTCAACAATAAATGAAGAGACTAAAATAATTGCTAACCCAAACTGCTCAACAATCCAAATGGTTCTGGCATTGGCACCGCTGCACAAAAAATATAGGATTGACAGATTGGTGATTTCTACTTATCAATCTTTTACCGGTACAGGAGCGAATGCTGTTAATCAATATGAAACCGAAAAAAGTGGAGCACATCTAGACTACTCCCAAACTCCATATGCTCATCCAATTTTTGAAAATTGTATTCCTCATTGTGATGTTTTTTTAGAAAACGATTACACCAAAGAAGAAATGAAAATGGTTCATGAGACGAGGAAGATTCTTGGTGATGATTCTCTACGAATTACTGCAACGGCAGTTAGAGTACCTGTCAATGGGGGACATTCGGAAAGTATAAACATTGAATTTAAATCGGATTTTGATATTAATGAAGTAAAGCAGATTTTGAATGAGATGGAAGGTGTAACAGTTCAGGATGACATTAAAAATAATGTGTACCCCATGCCATTAAATGCACGTCATAAGAATGATGTATTTGTCGGGAGGATTCGCAGGGATGATTCCATTAAAAATGGTTTGAATTTGTGGGTGGTTTCCGATAATTTGAGAAAAGGCGCAGCGACGAACGCTGTGCAGATAGCACAATACCTTTTGAATAAAGGGATTTAACGAACAGAAATTTTAAGTATGCGTAACAGATTAGTTATGTGGGCGACGAACGCCGACAACAAAAAGATTCTTTTGGCAATGGATTTAATTACTGCCGAAAACAAAGTGAACACTTACCTATTTGATGAGGAAACAGCAACGGAAGCATTTTATAAAGAGATGATAAACGGTTGGCGAGATGGTAAAGAGGTAGAATTTCCGAAGCATGAATTACTTACAAAAGATTTAAGTGTGGCCGATGATCTTCTTCCTGAAGGCATCAAAGTGGAGCGACATGATGTGATTCTTCGAGCAAAAACGGAATGGCATTTTATGGTTCTCTCCTCTAAAATGTATCAAATGTATAAGAGTGAGTTAGATGATTTTGAGGAGAAAGTCAAAGAGCTTACTGGATTTGATCGTTCTATATGGGATGAATTGGTTTCTTTTTGGGAAAAAGTCCAAAAGCAATTAAACGATAAAAACTTATTTAGAGAGCATGGCAGGAGTTTGAAGGAAAAGACAAATATCCTTTTTGATGATCTAAAAACAATGCGAAAATCTTTGGATTCTGAATTGCGGAAAGCGTCAAAGGAAGAATTAAATAAGTTGACCACTAAGCTCGCTGAGATCGAAGAAAAAATAGAAAAGGGTTTAGGCTTAAAGCCAATTTTTGAGGAGCTGAAGCAACTCCATGGCGAAAGTAAAAAAGCCAATATGACCAGGAATGATCGCTCAAAGATCTGGGATAAAATTGATGCCGCTTTCTCACAAGTCAAAGAAAAAAGGGGTATGCAGTCCGGATCTCAACAAAATGGAGTTTCAAGGGTTCAAAGAAGAATGGATGGCTTATTGAAGGCAATTCAAAAAATGGAAAATTCCATAAAACGTGATCTTAAAGACAAAGTGTTTGAGACGAATGGCTGCCACAAATGGGCAATTAGAAATGCAGATTCGACAAGCAAAGTTGAAAATGATCGAAGAGCGTATCCGATCCAAAGAAGAGAAGCTTAAGGATATGCATGTGACTAGAAAGCAGTTAGAGGAGAAGTTGCAGAAAGAGGAAAAAAAGCAAGAGAAGATTAATCATCAAAAGAAGGTTCAGGCTAAAAGTAAAGAGATTAAGGCGAAGATTGCTGATGATATTCAGAATAAACAGGCTGAACTTGCAGATCAGGCGTCTGATTTAGAAAAAGCCGCAGCAGAATTGCAAACCACAAAAAAACCACAAGAAGATAATTTAGTGGAGGCCATAACTTCGACATTGGGTGATGCTGTCGAAAATGTAGTTGATACAGTTAAAGCAGTGGCTGAAGTCGTAGGTGATCGTCTTGAAGAAACGATTGAATCTCTGACAGAGGAAGAATAAGTTAAAGATGACTTAATGAAAAAGGCCCGGTAGTTTTCTACCGGGCCTTTATTATTCATTCGATTAAATAAATTATTCAATCGTAATTTTCTCAGAAATGGCTCCAGAAGCTGTTTCTATTTGAAGGACATAGAAGCCAGTTGGCAAGTTCGATGTATTTAATTTAACGATTTGCTGAACAGGCCCCAAATCCACATTTTGTCTAAGTACCTCTCTACCATCAACACTAACCATAGAGATAGAAGCATTTTCATAGTTTTTACTAGAGATAGACACGTTGACAAATTGATCTGCAGGATTAGGAAAAATTCCTAAGGTAAACTGGTCTGGATCCCCATCAATTACTCCAGAAATACCATCTGAATCCACAACCGTTTCTGCACCAGCACAATTTTGTAATTCTCCATCGCCATTGTATACACAAGCATCAGAACCATAAATAACTAAATCCATGATCTCAAAATCATCCACAAACCATCCTGGGCTCTCACCAGAAGAAATGACTCCATCTGCATCCGATCCAAAGCGGAATCGCACTTGTATTTCTTGTCCAGCATACGCCGATAAATCTAAATAAGAGTCAATGAATTCACCATTACTTGATCCAGAGAATCCTTGAAGGGAAGGAATAGCAAAAGTTCCGTACAATACATCCCCTGTATACCCATTTCTTATGAATGCGCTGTTTTGTAATACCCAAGAGAATCCTCCGTCATTAGATACTTCTACAAATCCAGCATCTGCTGCAGGTTGAGATTCATATCTATGCCAGAATCGCATAGTCGGATTGTCCCCAGAAACTGTAAATGCAGGACTAATAAGAACCTGATCTGATTCGGTGTCAGTCTCTGTCACAAAGAAAGAAATCGAACCACTATAGGCAGCATCAGAAGATAATTGCCATAGATTAACCCCTTCGATAGGCGCTACTCCCCAGTCCCCTGAGCCTGACTCGAAGTCATTAATGATAACCGTTTCAGAGGCGTTATTTACATCTGAAGTTAATGTGTAGGTAAATCCTACGACATCTTCGTACTCCATATCTCCAATTTCGAATGTAACTGTGTTGCCATTAACTGTTGCTGTTACATTGTTGGAAGCACTTTCAAAAGTCAATCCGCTAGGTATTGGATCAGTGACATAAACACCATTAACGGTTTCAGGTCTGTGATTAGTTACAGTAACTTCAACAGTAACAGATTCTCCGGCCTTCACAAGATCAGTGGCTGTTTTAGTGATTTTTAATTCCTCGACACATTGAGGTCTGGATTCAAAACTTTCAACTCCATCTGTACTGCTATTTGAACTTCCTTGGTCCGCAAAGAAACCTAATCCTCTTCGAGCAAATACATCCCAGATCATACACTGATGGATACCGTCAAAGTTGATTTCATCAGCAGCTAAAATGGCATCTCTTCCGTCGATATATCCTGGTTGGCATGGCTGGATTTTCATACCATCCATAGAAAGTAACATTGCCTTATAGTTTCCTGATTCTTCAAAATCTGGATCATCCCAATCTTTCCAACCGTAAACATCAACAAATGCCCAGTATAAATCCCATAAAGTTGCTGCCCAAATTTCTCCAACACCGTGAGG
>JAHDBE010000316.1:1589-3146 GCA_020630555.1 Saprospiraceae bacterium | reverse complement strand
GTTACTTCATTCAGTCGTGTTTTTTTTCGATTGAAAAAAATGAAGAATCACATCTGGGGCAATGCCAAAGTAACAGTCCAATTTTAAGATATTAACACAGAATCTAAGTCATGACCGTTTAAGGGATAGACAAAAGAGATTTGTAATCTAGATAGCTAAAAATTAAACACTAAAAGAGCAACCAGACACAGTATATTTGCGTCAAAATAAAGAGCAAAGCAAAAATTTCCATGCAGGAATATCAAATACTCAAACCAGAGCAAAAAGCACTTGAAATAAATCTTAATGATAAGATCTACGGTACCTTTGCAGAGATAGGGGCTGGCCAAGAGGTCGCGCGAAATTTTTTCCAAGCTGGCGCGGCGGTTGGTACCATAGCCAAGACGATGTCTGCTTATGATAAAACTTACTCGGATGCCATTTATGGAGTCGAAGAGAAGAATCGATATGTATGTGAGTCACGAGTTTATAAAATGCTTGACCATGAGTACGGCTTAATGGAAGAAAGGTTGGCTGAAGAAAGACCAGAGACCTGCTTTTTTGTCTTTGCCGATACTTGTGCAGCCATTAATTACCGTCGAACAATAAAAGGCAATGCTTGGCTAGGAGTAAGATTTCAATTAGGACCTGATGAAAAACCTAATGAATTCGTAGTGCATGTCAATATGCTCGACAATGACAATAGACTTCAACAGGAGGCGATTGGTGTCTTAGGGGTTAATATGATTTACGCAGCTTATTTCTACCATAAGGATAAAGAGCAGATGATTAAATCTCTTATGGATGGATTAAAAGGACGTGTGAATGTAGACATGGTTCGGTTGAGTGGTCCTCGATTTGAGGATACTGACAATAGACTTTTAGGATTATATCTTGTAAAGCATGGTTTGACTTTAGTAACCATGTTTGATGAAAATAAGAATAGTGTCCATGCGTCAGAGTTTTTGTACAAAAAATCATTGATGGTTGTGCGTGGTCATTATCGGCCGCCGACATTGGTTTCAGTTGATGCCATAGATAAATCATATAAACAATTTAGAAGTGAGCCAGACGTTGACCCTGAAAAATCTTTCATGGTAGCAGAAATGACCTTGGATTATTTAACGGCAGGAGGGGAGATTAATGAACATGATTTTTCATTGAGAGCAGATTTGTTGTGTGCCATGGGTCATAAAGTGATTATTTCTAATTGTAGTAATCACGTAAAGTTGATTAATTATCTATCCCGATATAAAATACAAAAGCTAGGATTGGTCATCGGTGTTCATGAGTTACAAGAGATCATAGAATCGCGCTATGAAGAAAATCACGATGGCCGTTTACTTGTGGCCTTTGGAGAGTTGTTTACGCGAAACATAAAAATTTATGCCTACCCAGCTTTAGATGAGGAGTCCATGGAGTTAAGAACGGCTAAAAATCTGCCTGTTCCAGAGGGTATTAAATTTTTATACCAGCATTTGTTAGATAGTCATCATATTGTGGAAGTGGAGGAGTTTGATAGAAAGCTTCTAGAAATTTTTCCTCATGAGGTGTATCGAGCGATCTGTGAAGGACGAC
>JAHDBE010000316.1:0-1489 GCA_020630555.1 Saprospiraceae bacterium | reverse complement strand
AAGCTTCTAGAAATTTTTCCTCATGAGGTGTATCGAGCGATCTGTGAAGGACGACAAGGATGGGAAGATAAGCTTCCTGAAAATCTAGCACGCATGATTAACGAGAAAGGAATGTTTTGTTATTTAGAAGATGCACATGAATAAAATTGTATTAATTTTTGTGCTCAGTATTTTGGGGATTAGTTCGTGCAATAACGAAAAAGCACTCAGTCAGGTTATGGACTCTAACAAGGAAATCAAAAAACCAGAACAGGAAAAGACTAAAGAGTTGTCCTTTGCAACGGTGGATTATGTTATGGGAAAATTTCAACCTAAAGACGATGAGGCTTTTGTAACCATTCCGATAAGATATGCGGATAGGGAAGGGATGTATTTAAGAAAAGAGGTTTTAGACGCTTTTGTTAAGATGTACGATGCAGCAAAGGAAGATGGAGTCCATTTAGTAATTCGATCTGCAACAAGAAACTTCGAGTACCAAAAAGGAATCTGGGAGCGAAAGTGGACCGGACAAACCATTTTAAGTGACGGAACAAATGTGGCTAAGGATATTCCATTGGCGAAAGCCAAAGCCCTCAAAATATTAGAATATAGTTCTATGCCTGGATCATCAAGACATCACTGGGGAACAGATATTGATTTTAATAGTTTTGAAAACAGTTGGTTTGAAACCGGAGAGGGATTAATTCTGTTTAACTGGTTAGAGAAGCATGCGGCGGATTATGGATTTTGTAGACCTTATTGTGCTAAGGGTGACTTACGTCAAAGTGGTTATAATGAGGAGAAATGGCACTGGTCATACATGCCCTTGTCTAAACCATTAACAAGATTTGCCGAAAGGCGATTAAAAAATGAAATGATAAAAGGATTTAAAGGAGACGAGGTCACTGAGGAAATAGATGTTGTCGGAAACTACGTCCTTGGGATCCATCCAGAATGTAAATAATATGGCATTAACAGAATCAAACATGATGGACTTAGGCAGCCAGGCTCCTGAGTTTAATTTACCGGATACGATTAGTAATGAAAACAAATCTTTTTATGACATAAAAGGACCAAAAGGGACGATGGTGTATTTTACCTGTAACCACTGCCCTTATGTTGTCCATGTTAACGAGGAGATTTTAAAAATTGCGAATGAATGTTTAGATGCGGGTATCGGAGTTGTAGGTATAAGCTCAAATGATGTCGAAAATTATCCAGCGGATTCTCCTGATAAAATGAAAGTTCTCGCCCAGGAGTTGAATTTTCCTTTTCCGTATTTATACGATGAATCTCAGGATGTGGCCAAGTCTTATGACGCAGCATGCACGCCGGATTTTTATTTATTTGACGAAAACGACCTGTTGTTTTACCGAGGTAGACTTGATGGTTCGCGACCAGGAAATGGTGTGCCACTAACGGGTGAAGATTTAAGAGGAGCTATAGATGCCCTACTAAAAATGGAACCAGCACCAGAGAAGCAATACCCTAGTGCTGGTTGTAATATAAA
>JAHDBE010000315.1 GCA_020630555.1 Saprospiraceae bacterium | reverse complement strand
CACTAGAGGCCAGACAACAATACGTCAGAAACTCTAATTTTGAACTGTCCACTTGACAGGGAAGCTTACGCATCACTTTGCGATATCGCTTTCAATTACATGCAATGCCGCTATTCTAATCTTGTCCGGCATGCACCGATTTGAAATAATTTTTACTAGTTTATTTCTTTCAGGAGATTTTGTTAACAGATTAGACGTTACCTTTAGCCCAGATACTTTTAATATGTATTGTTTGGCGCAGAATAGAGTTTTTATCGAATCGCCTAGGGACCCCATATCATAGTTAGTGAATAAATCACAATCAGCATGAATAGAATCAACCTCATCGGGTGAACTACTTATATACAATATCATTGCGACGTCCCAATATATACAACCCATTTAATATAATTACAACGAAACACTTCCTATCATCTCTACTTTTGTTTTTCTTGATAATTCACTAAACGACAATACAGGTAGATTGGGAATATCAATACTAGTTAACATTTTAATGTAGGGTCTTATATCTTGTGTCACCACTAGAGCTATCGGTAAAGATTTTTCAAAGTGATCAGCACATATATTTTTCAAATTATCAACTATCATCTCTTTTTCTTCTTCATCAATCTCAAAATAGCCGCCCATTGGCGTTTTTCTAAGGTTATTTCTAAGATGCAATTCAACATTAGAATCTAGCACACATGCTGACAAAACTTTTCCGGATGCGATATGACTGCATATTTGATCTCTAATTCCTATGCGCACCATTTCTGTAACGGCAATTAAGTCTCTCTCATTTTCACCATTTTTAACCACTAGTTCGCATATTTTTCTGAGTGAGCGCAACGAAACATTTTCTCTTATCAAATTTCTAAATATTTCGCACAATTTCGACATTGGGAATATTTTCTCTATATCTTTTGCAAGCTCTGGGCTTTTTTTTCCCAACCAAATAAGTATCTTTTTCACTTCATCTACACCGACAAATTGATATCCCTCTTTTTTCAAAGCCTCTCTGCATTTATATCCAATCACTTCCAAGCACTCCATGCCAAATATTTCATGCTTTTCTAACTTACCCACATCCTCTTTATTTACCCATAACAAACCATCTTCATCGAATTCCGATATGCCTTTACAGTAATCTATATTCTCCGAAACTAGAAGATCCTCATAACTTGAAAATACTGCTATTTTGGACGCGTCCAAGGTACAGTTCACCTCAATATTTTCATAGAACCTAAATTGAAAATTATTCTTATCTATGTTTGAACGCACTTCAAAGCTAATTGGCGGAAGTATAAACCCATAATTAGCGACAAGATTGTTGCGAGCTTTTCTTATTGTGGTGCATAATTCATCAAACAAGGGCGTACCATAATGCTCTGTATTTACAACCAACGTCAATGGTTCATAGACTTCAAAATTTGCAAGATCCATTTTTCCGTCTTCAATACTTTCCTCTTCCTCCATAGATTTCAATCTTTTACTTTCACTTTTAGACAAAAATATACTGATACTTCCCACCGTAGCACACACTAATGAAAGTGCGAGAAATGTTATGGTTGGCATCCCCGGTACCATCGCAAATAGCAATAACACGCCTCCAGCTATCACCCATGCTTTTGGCTCGCTTAGAAGCTGCTCTGATAACTCTTTGCCCACATTGTCCTTATCACCTACATCATCTTTAACTCTTGTTATAATCATTCCGGCGCTAAGCGCAATAAGAAGCGCTGGAATTTGGGCAACCAGCCCGTCACCAATAGTGAGCGTTGAATATAATTTTATCGCTTCGCCGCCATCTAATCCTAGCTGCATCGTTCCTATCGAATATCCACCTATTATATTCACAAGAACGATAATTATTCCTGCAATAGCATCACCTTTAACAAATTTCATCGCCCCATCCATTGCGCCGAATAACTGACTTTCTTTCGCTAGCGATTTTCTTTTTGCCTGAGCTTCATGCGCATCAAGCAACCCACCACGTAGATCACTGTCTATAGACATCTGTTTTCCTGGCATTGCGTCAAGTGTAAATCGAGCAGATACCTCAGCCACCCTTTCAGACCCTTTAGTTATTACGAGAAAATTAACTATCATCAATATTAAAAATATAACGATACCGACAACTAAATTTCCGCCAACTACAAAGTTCCCAAACGCTTCAACGATCTTACCTGCATCTGCTTGAAGTAAAATTAATCGAGTTGTAGTTATCGACAACCCTAGTCTAAACAGTGTAGTTATTAGAAGAAACGCGGGAAAGGTGGAAAACGCCAGAGGTCCAGGTAGGTACAATGCTAATACTACTAACAATGCAGATAGGCTGATGTTAACTGCAATTAAAATATCTACAACCCATGTAGGAAAAGGGAGTATCATCATGAACACAATGCCGATTACAAACATGGCAACCACAGCATCCATATACTTGCTTATAGCTATTGAAATGGCTTTTAGTGCAATATACATATTGGGGTGAATTATTCTATCTGTATATATTTATTCTGGCGACAAGGAAACAGCCAAATTTCTTATGCAAACATTTTTTGAAACGGGTGTTTATTAGGATTGCCACTTATTTTTCCAGCTACTGGTTGATATTTCAAAAGTAACGTTTTTGGTTAAGCCAACCGCTGCTGGATCTACCGTTTCTAGTATCGTAAAAACTCGAAAGCAGACGCATAACTTTAGTGCCCAACGTGAATATACAGTTCATACGTTGTGCACAGACTCGGACATTGGGACGATTATGTTTATTCAGGTATCTGATTCTCATTACTATTTCGTTCAATTTTCACAAGGTGTAAATCAACCCATTTAAAAATCAGCAAACCACTCGTCTTATTACTATTAAATAGCGTGTTTAATCGGACTAATATATTACTGTATTTTGATAAAAAGTATATCCTCTAGCGCTGCTTTTGCTTAGGCGTTCGATTATCGATAGCTAGATAGAAACTCAATTAAATTTGTGGTTTTTCTTCAAACGCCTTTGCACCATGTATTTATTATGATTATCATCGATGTATAAGCTCTCCATATAGCTGCATATGTCGTTACTAAGTGTTGAATAAGATATTTATGTTCGCACTGACATAAAGACGCGGTTTCAAATCCCAAGTGCAACAGTTGGGGATAGGCCGAAGGCTACCTGATT
>JAHDBE010000031.1:7604-19544 GCA_020630555.1 Saprospiraceae bacterium | reverse complement strand
GCAGCAAAAGCCTTTGACTCGGCAACGTGTATCGGTTGTGGAGCTTGTGTAGCAGCATGTCCTAATGGATCTGCCATGTTATTTACATCAGCTAAAGTCCAACATTTAGGTCTTTTACCTCAAGGTAAAGTCGAACATAAATCTCGTGTTCAAAAAATGGTCGCTCAGATGGATAAAGAAGGATTTGGAATGTGCTCGAATGTAGGTGCATGCGAAGCTGAATGTCCTAAAGAAATATCTATTGAGAATATCGCTAACATGAACCGATCATTTGTAGGTTCGATTTTAACGACTGAGGACTAACTCACTTGTGACATAAGCCACTTTTTCTCTGTGAGTGGACTCGTTTGTTCTATTTCCTGAAGTAGTTTTACTCTCTTGACTTCATCGTACTTTTTAAGTCGAATCAATTTTCGAGTGTATTTAATAATATTTAAGTAATTCTGCTTGTGGTATCCTATGACCCTATTTCTGAGTAAGAACATTTTCATGGCTTCCAAATGAGAATCCAGTACAATCATTTCCTCTTTTTCATAATAGATTTTCATTTGAAGAGACTTGGCGGCCATCGTAATCAGAGCATCTTTAAAATGTACTTTTATTAATGCATCAAGAGCATCTTCTAATTCATGCCTATTATAATGGATTAAGGCCATATTAAAGTGATAGGCATTTTCGATATCTCTTTTATTAATATACTTTTTAAATTCCTCACTAAATTCCTCAGCCCAATCAAATTCCCCTACTCTCAATGCCATAGTCGCAATATTACGATAAGTGTATCGAGACAATCGGCCATTTGTCAACAGTATGTGTTTATCCAAAGCTTCCTTATAAAGCTCCAGGCCAATCTTACCGTACTCCGTATTCCCTTGATTTAATAATCGAATGCAATAATTTATAGCAAGTAGATATAAGCCCTTTAATTCATCTTCAGGAAACCGATCTGAGAATTGCCGTAACACTTTCGTGTATTCCAAAAATTTACTCTCGGTTCCCATATCACTAAGCATATCATAACATCGAAAGTAAACCTCAATAGATGGATGATTTTGAAAATTTCCATCTCTCAATCTTCTCAACAAATCTTCACCAATCCCAAAATCATGATTGATTTCGAAGACATTACCATGAGCTGCAGACAAGCACATGTATCTCAGTTTTTTAGACGCATATTCAAGGTCAAGGCTATCTAATACATTTTGAATATTAGGGTCTTGGCTTCGTTTGGCGTTCTGTGCCATCTCACTTAACTCAGTCTCAATTTTTGTTCTGATTGTATTATACTCAGAATGCGCAAGTGTCTCTTTTTCTAACCTTAATTGAATTCGTCTTAAAACGCCATTAAAATGTTTATCTAGTGACTTAGATCTATAAAATTTAAGGAGGCGTAATTGATTCTCAAGTTCCTCATTTCGTGATATCAATTCGCATATCCCCTCTTCAAGGGTTTTAAGCAAACTTGAGGTGAATAAGCGCCATTTCTGATCGTTGTAATCCTCAGTCTCGAAAATTTTAACAAATAACATGAGATCATCGTGCAGCAAATCCTCGTTTAAGGTGCTTATTAAAGTAAAGAGGCGAAATTCCGAATCATTTTTCTTCGAATTTTTCGTTTGTAAGTACTCTGAAAGGAAGTTTTTCTCTTTCAAGTCTAAAGAATTAACAAATTGAACCAACTTATTTGCCAAATGTTTTTCTATTTATTTTCAACTAGTTGTTTGAATATCAATGATTTGAATACTATGTATATTAAAATAAATTCTACAAATACCATTAAATGTACTTTTTTTAAGACGAATTCTGGTTCATATTTGTATCATAATTAACCATGAAACATATTCCTATGAAAAAAGCACTCTTCCTTCTATGCTTCATTCTGATTGGATTAAATACTATTTCGGCTCAAGGAAATTGTCAAGACACCCTATATGTCAATTTAACTGAGCCAGTAGGAATAGACACGGTGACTGTCGATATCGAAGTCGCAAATTTCAATCAGATAACTTCCATGCAATGGACAGTGGATTTTGATCCTTCTTATTTACAGTTTATAGAACCTGAAAATTTTGGTTTAGGGAGTTTAAACGCATCAAATTTTAATATTACTGGACCTGGAGAATTGCGATTTGCATGGTTCTCACTTACTGGCCTCGGTGTGGATCTTCAAGATGGAAGCACCATATATAGCTTAAAGTTTGCAAGCCTACAAACGGGTGATACGGACATATGCTTTACAAATGATCCGCTTGTCATAGAGATATCTCAGGTTGTCGATGGCAATGTGTTTGAAATGTGTATGTCTGAAGATTGTTCATCTATACCATTAAATGGCGCCTTACATCAAGGAAATATAACAGCAATTACTCAAGGGTCTTGCGCAAACCCAATCACAACAGCGAATGCTCAAGATTGGATTGTTCATATTTTTAATGACGACAATGAATATATGGTAAGCCCTAACACACAAGGTTTTTATTCTAAGCTAGTCGTCCCTGGCACATATACTACTACAGTCATTCCCCCGAATTATTTATGGAGTGTTTGTGATAATAATGTATCTGGATCATCATCAGAAGATGGCGATATAGCCCTTGTTGATTTTCAGGCAGTTCCTTTTCAATTATGTCCTGAATTACACGTGGATGTATCCACGCCCTTTTTACGTCGATGTTTTGACAACTTCTATTCTGTTGATTATTGTAATCAAGGATCTGAAATTGCAGAGGACGCTTATATCGAGATTGAATTAGATCCAGCGTTTACAGTCTCAAATGTTTACCACCCAAACTTTGATATCACTGGAAATATTTTGACACTCAATGTAGGAGACGTGGCACCGTTAGAATGTGGCAAAATCCAGTTTGATCTACTTTTAGATTGTGATACTGAATTAGGTACTACCAAATGCGTCGAAGCGCATATATTTCCTGATACCATTTGTGCAATTGACCCCGCATGGAGCGGCGCGAGTATTGAGGTGTATGGAGAATGCGAAAGTGATTCTGTAAGATTCTTTATTGAAAACGTCGGAGATATGGACATGCTTATGCCTGTCGATTTCATTGTTACTGAAGATGATGTGATGTTCGAAGAGGGTCAAATAGATTTAGCAACATCTGAATTAACCTCCGTTGCCTATGAAGCTAATGGAAGTACGTATAGAATCAATGTCAATCAAGTAAACCTACATCCAGGACTATCATCTCCTACAACGGCTATTGAAGCTTGTGGAACAAATTCAAACGGAACATTTAGCCTTGGTTATGTTAATATGTTTCCCAATGATGATCAAGATAATTTTGTAGCCATCGATTGTCAACAAGTCATCGGTTCTTATGATCCAAATGATAAAAGAGGCTATCCCCTTGGTTACCGAGATGAGCATTATATAAAAGCAAACACGGATATCAAATACCATATCCGCTTTCAAAATATAGGAACAGACACAGCGTTTCGTGTAGTCATTGTGGATACTTTATCCGAGCATTTAGATGTCTCCACGATCCGTCCAGGTGCATCAAGCCACTCTTACGAGTTTGAATTAAGAGATCGTGAAGTACGATTTATTTTTGACCAGATTAATTTAGTCGACAGCACAACGAATGAACCCGGTTCCCACGGTTTCGTCAAGTTTAGCATTTCTCAAGTCCCTAACAATCCAGATGGAACACTCATTCTTAATGCTGCTGATATCTATTTTGATTTTAACGACCCGGTCAGAACAAACACTACCGATCACCTTATAGGTTCAGACTTCATTGAGTCTGTAATCTCCGGTATAAAAAATCTGCTTCAGGATGAGCAAATTTTGGTTCGCCCTCACCCTGTCGTAGATTTTTCGGAGATTGAAATTTTAGATACAGATTTAAACAACTTAGAATTTACATTGATGAGTATAACTGGTCAAAGGATTTTCGAAGCACCAATGAACGATAATCGTTTGAGTATTCAGAAAGGAGACCTGAAGGCTGGAGTTTACTTATATCAGGTAAGTCATAAAGGAAAACAAATTTCCGTAGGGAAATTGATTGTTCAGTAAGTCAAATGTAATTGACAAGGGACTATAAAGATAGACCCATATTCATTTGGTAATAATTAGCGATTCATCTGCAAGATGGGGGTCGTCCGGCAAGGGACGACTCTTTTTTTTTGCCTTACGGCGAATTTAGTAGTATTCGATCTTGCGGTGTAAACGTAAAACTAAAGAGGCCTCAAATGTCAAATTACGAATGTTTCTAGCGCCCAAAGAGGAAACCTGACCATTGGGAAATTGGATAGGTGTACTCAAGGCCATCTGTTCATATTGCAGGGATACGTCAGGACTGATAGTAAATTCGAATGCCGCACCAATTAACTCAGCAATTTGAGTTTGAAATCCACCACCAAAACTCAAACCGTAATTCCATTTATTTACAAAAATATCAATCGGGTAAAATAAAAATTGATTGAATTCTTCATATTCATCAAGGTTCGTATCAACCGTATATTCAAGCCTTAAACCAAAGTGGTAATAAGGTTTCCAATTACCATCACCAATGAGACGCTTTGCACCTACACCCAATGAGATATTTTTAAATACAAACGAACTCGAAAAATTTGACCCCGTAAAAAAATCAAAGGCTCGTATAGCACTTCCTCGATTATGGTAACCAAGTTGTGCATATAATGAACTCGGTGAATCCTCATCATAAGATTCAATAAAAAGAGCGCCATGCCAAGACAATAAAGGATCTCGCTCTAATGAATTCCATTGCTGTAATCCAATCGTTGGTCCAATTTTAGGTCCAAAAACGTATCCTTGTCCGTGTGCATTTGGCTCAAAGCCAAAGAGAAAGAGAACGAATAATATGCTACTAAATAATCGCATGATTTGATTTTAATTATCGCAAAGAAGCCATATCTGTATCAAAAAGATACTCCTCACTCTCATCTAAGACTTCATTCAATCTCTTAAATTTAGGTCGCTTGCGAATTTTGACCAAACCATTAAGTACAAGAGTTTCTCCAACTAAAGGTTGTGCATCCTGCGGAATACGATTTTTGATATGAAGTTCTTTTAACCAAATTCCATATTCATGCGCGATGTCCTGCATAGTTTCACCCTTTTTCACAACATGACGTTCACTAAGCCCTAAATAATCACGTTGTTTAGCATCTAAAAAAACTAAGGTTCCTTTTGCGATCGAATCGGCTGGATACTCTAAAAACTCATTAAATGCCATAAAGCTTCTAAGTGAAACCTGATTGGCTTTCGCCAATGATAATGCCGTGTCTTTATAACCAAGTCTCAAAGCTTTTGAACCATTAATTTTTAATGGCACATGCGACGAAGATCCATCATTAGGACCTTCTTCCGCATCGCTTATTGAAACAATTATATCTTTTTCAGAATGCTGTGTTTCTTTTTCTATTTTTTCTTCAATACTAATCTCAGTCTGTCGATCTGCAACAAGAACATCATCCCCGTAAATATCTTCATCAAACCTATGCAAGCCATTATTTTCAATTAGCTGAATTAATTTACTAGGATAAGTAGGATCCGTTGCATAACCAGCATCTTTTAATCCATGAGCCCAAGAGGAATAATCACGAGAGGAATAATTAAATAGAAATCCATATCGATATGATTTTCTTGGATCCATTAAAAAATCGGAATGCGCCATATAAGATTCATAGGCATTGGCGTAAGCCCGAAAGCAAGAAGGAATAAGTTTGCCATCTTTATTACGATCATCATCCTCTTTGTAAAATGTATCACCAGTCCATTTAGAACCACATTTAATACCGAAATGATTATTTGCCTTATTTGCTAAATCACTCCTACCAAAATCAGACTCTAAAAGGCCTTGAGCCAATTTTATCGATGCTGGGATACCTGATCGGTGCATTTCTGCAATAGCAATCTCCTTGTAAGATTCTACATAGTTATCAATGAGCGGCCCCTCTGCCATTGAACTAAAGGTCGACATTAATAATAAGCCTAAACAATAGATATAACTCGGACGAATCTGAATATTAGTAAATAACATATTAAATATTATTTTAATGTATTACTTCAAAAACCTCGCCATGTTTTGATTGGTTAATTAAAACGCGGTTGTTGAACTCTTTTTTATATTTTGACCTTTGAATTATGGAAGAATTTTTAACTAACCAATAAATCAAATTATGTCAGACTTAATGGATCTATTACAAGGCCAACTTTCTGGAGGGCTTTTACAACAACTTAGTGGAATGTTAGGAGGTGAAGACGAAGAAAAAACTAACGTAGCGACTAACTTAGCTATGAATGTATTAATGAACGCCGTATCTAAAAACGCCTCGACTCCTCAAGGTCTTTCTGGTCTTATGGGTGCATTAGATAATGATCACGATGGTAGTCTACTCGATGATGTCGCAGGACTTTTGTCAGGAAGTAACAATTCTCGCGCTGCTGATGGTGTAGGTATTTTAAGCCACTTACTAGGTGGAGGAAATATTTTCAATGTGGTCGAGATGATCTCAAAAGGAAGTGGGATGAATCGAAATAATTCGATGAACCTATTAATCAAACTCGCTCCTCTTGTTTTAGGTATGCTTGGACGCCAAAAGAAACAACAAAATATGGACCAAGGTGGTCTTATGGATTTCTTGACCCGTTCTGTTACTCAACAAAATCAAAGACAACAACAACCTGCCAGTCTTATGACTAAAATCTTAGACCGAGACGGTGATGGTTCGGCAATCGACGAGATTGCAGGAATGGGTATGAAAGTTCTTGGTGGGTTTTTCAAAAGATAATATGTCTTTAAAAGTTATCCAGATTGATGCATTTGCTGAAGGACCTTTTTCTGGTAATCCTGCTGCCGTTATTTATACTGAAAACGCTTTAGAGGATAATCTTATGCAATCCATTGCTGAGGAACTCAACCTGTCTGAAACGGCTTTTGTCATTCCTGAAGGAAAAGATTTCAGCCTGCGGTGGTTTACACCAGTAACTGAAGTTAGACTATGTGGACATGCTACATTAGCCACGGCTCATGCCTTTTTTACAGAATACGGATATGAAGAAGAGGAAATCACTTTTCACAGCTTAAGTGGACCCTTAAAGGTAAAGAGGGTATCTAAGGATACGTATGAAATGGATTTTCCAGCGGATCAATATTCTAATTCGGATGTTAATCTTGATGACTTTTTTAAATCAACCACTCCGAAAATGGTGTACAAGGGATCAGATGATTATCTCGCCATTTTTGACAACGAATCACAAATCAGAGGATTAGATCCAGATTTAATGAAGATATCTCAACTTGATTCTCGGGGGCTATTAGTAACAGCTCCTGGGGATCAGGTTGATTTTGTTTCTCGGGGTTATTTTCCTCAATGCGGGGTGAATGAAGATCCTGCCACAGGTTCTGCCCATTGTTTGTTAACTAAGTATTGGTCTGACCAAACCGGTCGATCAACTTTTAAGGCTACTCAACTCTCTAAAAGAAAAGGTCATTTTGAATGCAAGCTAATCGGCGATCGAGTCATTTTAAAAGGCAAGGCACAAACTACATTGCGCGGAGAAATTTTAATTTAAGCCACTCGTCGATTTTCCGCCTACACACGTCGACATGTAGAAACTAGAAGATCAATTCCCGGCTTATTTGTAGTAAAGGATTAAAACTATGAGTTTACTACGCGTCATTTTAGCAATTTTATTTCCACCACTAGCTGTCATAGATAAAGGATGTGGCAGCATTATAATCACCTTGCTTCTTACTCTATGCGGATGGGTACCCGGTGTCATTGCTGCTTTGGTTATTCTTAACAAAAAAGAGTGCGACTAATTTGAGTACTTTAGTCTCATAATATATTTCTATGAGACTTGTATTTTTCTCCTTAGCATTTGTACTTGGTCTAGTTAGTTGTAGCTCAACGACTAAAACGGTAAAACAAGCAAGTATTTCTAAGCTTATAAAGAACATCAAAATTGACGAAGCCGAATTTGGTCGTTATGCATGCGAACCAAGTATCTGTATTCATCCTGAAAACACCGATATTATTGTAGCTGGATCCGTTTTAAACCAGGTTTATACTTCTTTAGATGGAGGTCAGACGTGGACCATGAGTAATATGGAATCTTCTTCAGGTGTATATGGTGATCCAGTTATTCGTGCTGATTTTAAAGGCAACTTTTATTATGCACATCTCTCGAATCCAAACAATAAGGCATGGGGCGATGAGGCTTTTTTAGATAGAATTGTGGTTCAAAAATCTGAGGACAATGGTAAGACATGGAATGATGGTTCTTTTACTCCACCAAACAGCCCTAAGGATCAAGATAAAGAATGGTTAGCCGTAGATCCTTCTGATAATACCATTTTGATGACTTGGACTGAGTTTGATAAATATAAAAGTAAAGAACCTGAGGATCGATCTAGGATTATGTTTACCAAGTCTACTGATGAAGGGGAAACTTGGAGCGAGCCTTTCGGAATTTCGCAGGTAGAGGGTGATTGTTTAGATGGCGACCAAACGACTGAGGGAGCTGTACCGGCTGCTGGAATTAATGGTGAATATTTTGTGAGTTGGTCCATGGATGAAAAAATATACTTTGACCGATCCTTGGATAAAGGAATAAGCTGGTTGTCTAAGGATAAAATTATTTCGAATCAACCTGGTGGTTGGGATTTTGAAATACCTGGAATATCCCGATGTAATGGCATGCCCATTACTGAAGTCGATCATAGTAATGGTCCACATCGAGGTACGATATACGTCAATTGGAGTGATCAAAGAAACGGGACAGATGATACAGACATCTGGATAAGTAAATCACAGGATAACGGGGATTCTTGGACTGATCCGATCCGAGTAAATGATGATCTCGCTGGAAAACATCAGTTTTTTTGTTGGATGGATGTTGACCCTAGTACAGGTTATATATACATTGTCTTTTACGATAGACGTGCATATGACGATACACAAACAGATGTTTATTTAGCATACTCTACAGATGGGGCTCAGAGCTTTACGAATATCAAAATTTCGGAGTCACCCTTTGTTCCGGCCAAGCAAATCTTCTTCGGAGATTACTGCGACATATCTGCAGTAAACGGTGTCATTAGACCTATTTGGACACGTGCAGATAAATGGAAACTCAGCGTATGGACTGCTTTAATTGAGTTGAAATAGTCTCATTGAAAACTCAATGCATCAGCAAATCGATCTGCTAAATCTTTTACGATATCAGCTTGTCCAAGGCTATGAATTTGTGGGTTAGCTTCTACGTCATAAATGCCTCCTGAAGTTAACATCTGATTCAGGTCGATAACAAAATTAAGAGTTGTAGACTGCCCCTCTGAAATAGTAAAATCTTTGCTGGCATTAATAATTCTTAGCGCTTCTGGACCTCCAATGTGAAGTGCTACCCCTTGTTCTAATGTACCATCATTATCTAAATCTGCATTTCCTTCAACTTTCACAAAAACATAGCTCTCCCATCCGGGCCAATATTCCTGTGATAAGGATAAATCTGAGTCAGAATTAAAGTCTGCCGGTACCATAGCGTTATTGGACGCATTGACGCCAAAAGAAAAATTAACTCCTGTGTATTCTCCTACAGGCACTGACTTAGAATAATTGAATCCTTGAATAGCAGAACTTGTATTAGAATGTGCATTTGTTAAATTGACATAATCTACGTTATCATACTCAGTCGTGGATCCAAGCAAGGCCAAATCACTTAGATAAAAAGATATACGACTAAAATTCATCGTAAGGCCACTTGGCAAAGTATATTCTTCAAGCATGACAAGTGGTTGTCCTGAATATTCTGCTTTAAAATTAAATGTTAGTGTCCCATTTCTTTGGGGATTTTCTTCATCGCCACAAGAATTTAAGACCAACACAGACCCAACTAAAAGTAATAAGTACAATACGTTTTTCATAAGTCTAATTATTCAAGAATAAAACGAAAAATCAGTTTTGATGTTTTGTGATCTAATTAATCTAAACGACATTTAAAATTAATAGTAGCGAAACAACAGCAGCGATTCCAGAATAAGTCCAGTTGATAAATTTTTGGGGAACATTGACGTAAGTCAAAAAAGAAGAGGCTAGGAGAATTACCATTACGATGACTAACTGGCCTAATTCTACTCCTATGTTAAAAGCAAATAAAGTTTCCACCAGACTCTCATCTTCCATCAACATGGCCTTAAAGTAATTACTAAATCCTAATCCATGTATCAATCCAAAAAAACCTGCAAGAATATAATGCCAACTTATATAAGCCCCCTTTTTAAAAAGACTTACATTAAAAATAGCCGTGATTAAAATCGTCAGAGGTATTAAAAATTCAACTAAATCAGCATCTATTTCTATAAATTTCAATCCAGATAAAACTAAGGTAACACAATGACCTAAAGTAAAAGCCGTCACTAAAACAGCCACTTTTTTCCATGACTTTAAAGAAAATACAGCACAGAGTGCAAGTAGAAAGAGCATATGATCGTAACCATTAAAATCTAGGATATGGTCAAAACCAAGTTTTAAATACGTAGTAAACATGAAGTGAAAGTAAAAAAAGCTTGCTTAAGATTTAGCAAGTTTTACGCGTTGCCAGTTGATAAAATGCGCTGTCGCAATAAGAACACCTGCAATGGTAGTACAGATTATTTCTACCGGGCCATGGAACTGTAAACCGGTAATAAAAATAATGAACCCTGTAACGGCTATAGTTAAAGGAAAAATGGTTCTGTGTGTCTTTAGATAGGATTTAACCAAACTGAAAAAAGCAAAACCCAAACTCAACGTAAGAAAAGCCATTTCTACCCAAAAGTGATCCATCCATTCTGTACTGATAACTCCCATACCCAATAAAATAGGCAACAATGCACAATGTACCGCACATAATGAGGAGGTAAAAAACCCAGCAAAATCAAGATTAAGACTAAAAAACTCTTTCATACTTGTGTTTACCAATGATGCTTTACGCATCGCAAATGTAAGGAATTATCCTAAATGCAACAAAGTTTCATTTAGAACATATGTTGCATCAATTTGTTTAAGAAATTTGCTGATCGATTTCGCACATACAGCTTTTTAGTTTTTCTGTGCTTTCTGCAGATAAATTTAGCAGCGGCAACCTCATTTCTGGCCGACACAAGGATTTAATAGATGCTGCCATTTTTACGCCTGTTGGATTCCCTTCGATATACATCCATTTGTGTATGGGATTAAGTAAGTCGTTATAGGTCTTCGCTTTCGCCAATTCTGATGATTGGGCAAAACTAACAAGTGACTTAAATAGATTTGGATAGACGTTCGCTGCTACAGAGATCAAGCCGTCGGCACCCATTAAAATACTATCCATGGCTGTAGGATCATCACCAGAGTTGACCGTAAAATCAATTGCATGATCAATGATTTGTTTTGTTTGTTGTAAATCAGCGGAGGCTTCTTTAACACCACAAATCATATTTAATTTAGAAATTCGAATTGTTGTGGCAGCAGTTATATTTGAAGCTGTTCGACCAGGCACATTGTAAACCATAATTGGTTTATGGCTTACGCCGTTTAAATATTCATAATGTCTAAAAATCCCCTCTTGAGTAGGTTTAGAGTATTCTGGACTTGCCGAAAGCAAGCCGTCTATTCCATCTAGATTAAAATCTCGAATTTTTCGAGCTAGTCTATAACTGTCATTTCCTCCAAAGCATCCAGCCATGATAGGTACCCGAGTTTTAGTTTGTTCGACTACAAATTGAAGAATACTCTGTTGTTCTGACCAGTCGATCGTTGCTGCTTCTCCTGTGGAACCAAGAGGCACCAAGAAATCAATACCGCCTTCAATAACATATTCAATAATATTAGCATAGGCATTATAATCAATTTCTCGATTATTAAATGGGGTTATCAAAGCGACCCCAAGTCCTGAAAAGCTCTTACCCATAATCTAACATTTAA